>CAYUOG010000095.1:0-3704 GCA_964446335.1 uncultured Thermoplasmatales archaeon | reverse complement strand
TTTGGCTTTTAGTTTACCGATATGATGCTCTGTGGCTTTATTCTTCTGTGTCCTGAGAATCTCCTCTTCGATTTCCTTTATCTTTAGCTCTATAGGATCCATAGCCATTTCTATTTTTTTGTTATTATTGTTCCTGTATTTTCTCTTAACGCATCCCATCCATGCTCTATATCTGCGATAATAACCCTATCTCCACCAGCTCTTAAGAATCTTATTGCGGCAAGTACCTTTGGTCCCATGTTCCCTACAGGAAAATGTCCTTCTTCGTAGTATCTCTCTATTTCATCAAGATTGACCCTTTTCAAGATCTTTTGATTATCTGTACCATAGTATAAGTAAACATAAGGAACATCTGTCAATATGAGCAAGGTATCTGCATTTACTGCCTCAGCAAGTCTTTCAGCGGCAAGGTCTTTATCTACAACTGCCTCTCTACCATCTAAACCCCAGCCTTCTCTCTCTATTACTGGTAATCCACCACCACCTGCTGCAATTACTACAATACCATTTTCAATTAATGTTCTTATAATATCTGCCTCAACTATCCCCTTCGGATCTGGTGAAGGCACTACAATACGCCAGCCTCTCTTCTGTTTTATCATTTGATAACCATCTTTCAAAAGTTTAAACGCATGATCATCATCATAGTAGGGTCCTATTGGTTTTGTTGGATTATTAAAGGCAGGATCATCCTTATCTACTAATACCTGAGTAATTACAGTAACAACATCTTTGTTAATACCTGCTTTTTTAAGTGCATTGGTAAGACACTGCTGAATCATGTATCCTATAAGTCCTTGACTTTCAGCTACGCATATGCCAAGAGGCATAGGGGGAACAAGTTCTCTCCCAGCCTGGTTTTGTAAAAGTATTGCACCTACTTGTGGACCATTGCCGTGGGTTAATACTACATCCCAACCCTCTTTAATCATCTTTACTATAGAGATAACACTCTCTCTTGTGTTTGCAAATTGTTCATAGATTGTTCCTTCCTGTCCAGGCTTAATCAGTGCATTTCCGCCGAGAGCTACGATCACTCTTTTGTTCATACAGAGCGAGAAATGTTAAGGTATATAAAAATTATAGAGATGAAATAGAGTGAATAAAACCACATCATTTTATAGGAGGATTATCTTTCACCTTGCGTGAAGTACAAACTTGCTATATTTGACATGGATGATACTCTCCTTGCAGGGAGAACTATATATGTTATAGCAGACAGAAAAGGATTTAGAGAGAAATTAGATAGAATAATAAATCAAAAAATACCTGGCTACAAAAAGACCATACAGATAGCGGAACTTCTAAATGGAATAAGTCTCAATGAATTTATGAATATATTTCGTTCTATTCCTCTTAATCCAAATGTCAAAGAAACAATAACTGTCCTAAAAGAAAAGGGATTGAAAACTGCAATAGTAACCAACAGTTATGACATAGCTGCAGAGGATCTGAAAAATAGGCTAAATATGGATTTTGCAATTGGAAATCATTTGATTATTAAAGATGGTATTATAACTGGGGAAATAGAGATGCATAACAAAAATCCAGTTGATGATATCACAGATTGTCTCTCACGTTCAGTATGCAAGAGAGATGTTCTCTATGAACTTTGTGACAGATTAGGCATTTCAGCACAGCAAACTATAGCTGTTGGAGATGGCGGAGTGGACATACCAATGATAGAGGCGGCAGGTCTTGGAGTGGCATATAATGCTCCTCCTCCTGTACAAAGCGTTGCAGATATCTCTATAAAGGATATGAAAGAGCTGCTCAACTATCTTGAGAAATGACATTTTCATATACTTCCAAATAGCGCTGTGCAATCCTTTTCCAGCTGTATTCATCTTCAAATACCTTATATGCATAGGTCGCAAGTTCTTCAGCTCTTTTTCTATCTTCTAATATCCAGATTATTTCCTTTGCGATGGAGTCTGGTTCTCCAGGTTTTGATGTTCTGATTACTCCCTTTTCTTTCAACTCTTTTATAAATGAACCTATTTCACTTATTACTACTGGGCATTTCATAGAGATGGTTGTAATCATCGCACCACTTTGACTTATTCCTATATATGGATACACCATGACATCGGAGGATTTGAAGACCGCTTCAAAAAACTCCTGCCCCTCCACATATTTAGTGTACAAGAAGAATTTATCCTCTAGGCCCAAAGCTTTGATTTCCCTCTCATATGCCAGAGGGTCTTCATCTAACTCTACGGAGCCTGCAGCAAAAAATATGGTATTTGGGAATCTATTCAGCACCTTTGGTGCTGCTCTTATTAGGTAAATTAGACCTTTGTATTTCCTTATGAATCCAAAGAAACCGACTACATTTGTTTCCTTAGAGATTCTAGCGCCGAGTTTCTCTCCCATAATCTCTCTTGCTTTTTCTCTGTTTACAACATTCTTATCCATTACATGATAGTTGCCATGTGGTATTACTGTTGTGGGTATGTCTAAATCAGAGTTTTCTATTTCTCTCTTGGCATCTTGTGTTAAAACGAGGAGGTGATTCGCATAGATATATGAGCTGAGAAATTCCTTCTTTTCTCTCTCAGTTGCTATATGCGGAACAACCTCATGTAGTGTATATACTATAGGTATAGATAGTTCTCTGACTCTTCTACTATATTCCTTCAGGAACCATAGGATCTGAGGGCCCGCCCACATTATAAAGTGAACAACATCCGGCTTTTCTCTAATGGTGAGTTCAATTGTTTCGTCTAGAGTTTTTGGATTGTTGTACTCTATCAGGTAGTGGGGTCTGCTAGGATCTATTACCTCTAGGATAAAAGGGTCATCTATCTTCTCAAAAGGTTTATCCTCATCTTCCTTTCTCTTTTTTCTGAATGTTACCAAGGTAACATCAGCGAGCTTGTCCAGTTCTTCTATTAGACATCTACTCCAATGTCCTATTCCTCCTCTCAGAGGAGTTATGTAGAGAACTTTCATCTTACTACAAAAAACAAAGGAAGTTAAAGATTGTTATGGTTTTTGTCGTAATTAGATGTTTTTGTGAATTTTGTTATTCTTCATAAATGAAAACATCTTCAATTTTGACACTAAATAATTTTGCTATCTTAAAAGCTAATTCTAGAGATGGATCATACTTTCCTTTCTCTATTGCTATTATGGTTTGCCTTGTTACACCCAGTTTATCTGCGAGCATTTCTTGAGTTAAATCATGCATTGCCCTGTAGACTTTAAGTTTGTTTTTCATTTTTCCTAACCCTTGTATTTTCTACTATAGTATCCATAGAAAAACATGTATAAGCCAAGTAGAGCTATGTTGAAGTAGAGCAGTGCGTAGCCTATCTCTGTTAGGTTGATGTATCCGCTTTCGCTCACTGTAAGCGTTGTGACTCCTAGGATTGCGGTTGTTGGACCAAGGATTTGGATGGTTCTCATCGATGATTTTTCTGCTATTTTGTATGTTCGTTCATCTTGTATTACGCCCTCGACTCTTCTTTTACATAGATACATTAGAGATATTCCTAGGATTATTGCAATTAATGGGAGTATAAAGTTTCCGATTGTTATTGAAAAAGCAAATACTGTACCCATCGTTATTGCGCTTATTAGCACACATATCCTGTACATTTTTTGATCCATATTATCACCTTTTATGTAAAATACATATTACAAAATGTAATATAAACTTTACTATCTGTTTATGTTGCTTTACCATATTTTTTTGTTTT
>CAYUOG010000094.1:0-3728 GCA_964446335.1 uncultured Thermoplasmatales archaeon | reverse complement strand
CTATAAAATATGAGAGCAATTCATCCCCAGCCTAAAGGCAAGGGATTTCTTGCTATTTTGTTAAAGAAAATTTATGCAAATCTTATCTGTAAATCATACTTTCTTTGGCAAAATTTTACACTCGGAACTACTGTCTATAAACGGCAATTTTAAAAAGAGATGTGTATTTTTTGGTGTGGATAAAAAAGCATTGATTATAGTTATGCTGCTTCTTATGCCCGCTTTTTCTGGATGTGTATATTTGGAAAAGTTAATTCAAATCCTTACTCCTCCTCCAGAATATAAGTGGGTTAAAGTCATTAATGTCGAGGATACTTTTGGATGGCTCGATATGGTGAATAAGGAGATAGCTAAAACAGCGGATTATCCCATTTTTGTAAAAAATGGAACAAAATATTTGCATATTTACATTCACATTGAATTTTGTGTCTACTTCTGTTGCACCAAGAACGACAGTATCTAAGCTATCAACAGATCTACTTTTTGCAGTGGGATCTGCATACTGACCTATGTCCATGATAGGCATACTTGGGTTTTTGGATATGTATTCAACAGAGTAGGTATCAAAACATTGGGCATAGTAAATTAGTTTGGCTCTACCACTCTCATAAATGTCTATCATATACTTTGTTACTCCACCCATTACGAGAGATGCGATGATATTCTTTTCTTCAAGTTTCTCTCCAAGATACTTTGTCGCAGCAAGTGAGATTCCTCCAGCTCCAGACTGGAAAGTCATTCCGTTCTTTATAATGCCTGCTGCATCCATGAGCTCAATGCACTTGTGAGCTATCTCTTGCTTTACCGGATCAGTGGTTATTTTTGTTGAACCTGCAATTATATTGTTAGGATCGCCTATTCTAGAAACCTCACACACATAATCGACATAGTTTTCCTTTATCTCCTGATAGGGGCAGGGATACTCTACGATATTATCTGTTATCACGATTACCTTCTTTGCCATAGTAGCATCTATCTGAGAATACACAATTGGACCAAAGGCACTTTTTCCTATTATGCCGGTTGCGTTTCCTACTTCATCTGCAGCGGAAGCTGCTATTATTGCAATATCTACCTTTAGATTGCCGTTTTTTACATCTGCCCATCTTCTACCATGCGACCTCAAAACTACAGGTTTTCTGAGAGGATGCTTTGAAACATAATCTCCTACCACGCCATTTATACTGCCTTCAATTCTTGTTACTATACCTTCTTTTATGTAGTCAATAACAGGTTCATGAATATTAAAAAGAGCAGTCTGAGCAAGTCTTATGTCCTTAATGTCCAACTCTCTTACTACTTCCAAAATCGTATTCACTACGTAGTCTCCATTTCTAAGTTGATGATGAAAAGAAATGGTGCATCCGTCTTTTATACCACTCTTCTTTAGAGCGGTTTTCAGATCCACTATCTTTGACTTTCTCTCATATTTATTGTAGCTCATGATCTTTCTCCCCTAATAAGTTCAAAATCAATAAAGTCGCAATGATGAACAATGATGGCTTCGGGTGATCTCTCTATACTGTCTCCCTCTTTGGAATGAGCATAGATAATGTGAACCACTTCATCTGGCAGACCCACTTCCTTTGCAAGTTCAGAACCAGAGACAGGATGGCGCTTTTGTTTACCAAACTCGCTTTTTACCACTGTTCCATCCTCTTTAAGCTCATATTCCATTAATTTTCCGACATCATGTAGTAAGGCACCTGCAATGAGATAATCTCTATTGAGTTTTTCCTCTCTCGTTTCCATTACTGTCTTAACCAATTTTGTTACTCTCCTTGTATGTTCAGTTAATAAACCAGAGTTTTCAAAGAGTAGCGTAAAAGGAACATCATCAAGATTTTTCCAACCTCCTCTCTCTGCAGCTCTTTGCCATGTTTCAATCACTTTTTTCCTTAGGCTTGCATCTTCAATCCATTCAACTTCAGGAAGTCTTTTTTCTATATCTCTAGTAGCTATCATGATAATCCCCAGATGTTAATCTTGAGGAAATATTAAAGATTGTTGGATAAGGAGTGTTACAAAAGATTTAATAAATAAAAATAATAAAATTCTAATTAAGTTTATAAAAGATGAGGGTAGTATGAAATTTAAGAAGATAGACGCAGTTATAATAATCGCTGTAATAGTAATTGCTTCAATATTCTTCTATAAAGCAGGGTATTTTGATTTTCAAGAAGAAAAGCCCACACCGCCAGTTATTCCTCCAGATAATGATACTATCAATCGAATACCTCACCCTCCACCCTCTGTTATTTTACCTGGAAGGAGAACCATCACTTCAGATGATGAGGGATGTCACTATAAATCTTTAATTGTTGGTAGAGAGTGGTGGTACTTTACTGCATTACTCAACGGCAGGAGAAGCGAACTCAAGAACTGGACTATGGTAATAAGTTTTAATCACATGGCTTATGGTGATCTGTTTGGCAAGCTAAAACCAGATGTCCTAGTTGTGACCCTTTCAGATAATGAAGGAAACACATATGGTGGTTTGACAAACAAGAAAAGAGGAACACTTGATGCTACAACCCCTGGTGTAGATGTCACCTTTGAGAAATCTTGGGTACAGGGAGAATATCCAAGATGGCATGTACACATAGAAAGTAATGAACTGGATGAGAAACACGATATAGTTATAGACCTTGATTACTTTGCCCATTCTCTTCCACTGTGGATATACGATACGAGAATTCTAAATAATTCAAACAGCAAGCTAGCCAGCTACATATTCATGGGTTGCAACGTTACTGGAACCATAATTCTGGATGGAATAACATACAGCGTAGAGGGAACAGGGGATCACGAGCATGCATGGTCTCCTGTATATGTGAGGAGATGCTTCATCGATGGATGGGATTGGTTCCATATCTCCCTTGATAACGGATGGCAACTTTATGTAAGCAAGTTTTATCCAACTCCTCAAGCCCTTACATCCAATCTACATAGGGTAATTCCATTTGGTACGATATTCCTAACTCCCGATGGCGAATCGATAACAGAGTTCAGTATTTTTGATCTCGATCCAAAACAGAAGGAAAAGGTATTCATGTTTACTAAATTTCCAACTAGTTTTTCTCTATCTGCACATCGAAAGTACAATGTATTGCTACAAAGAATAGACCTTAAGCTCGATCTCGATATCTCAACTGATAATACCTACCAGCATGTCTGGAAATTCCCGACATACGTTGGAATAAAAGTAGGTACATGCAAAGTTGGTGGAACCATCTCCTGGACCAATGGAGAGAACGATTATAATTTCAATCTGAATGGAAAAGGAATAGTCTGGACAACAAGAGCTCTGCCATAGTTATTTTATCTCAACAGTTCCCTTTGTTGCATCCACTATTACATGTGCACCATCATGTATCTTATTTATATCAATGTGATCAACACAAGGAATACCCGCCAGAATAACACCCGTGGCGACAATGGTTTCAGTCTCCTCATTTATTATCCCAGCAGGAGCAACACCATTCTTCTTAAGACCATAAATCACATAAGAACCAACAGTAGAACCTTTACCACATGGGAAAACCAGTATCTTATCCTTAACAGATTTCCCCTCCAATGGGTGACCCTTTTCAATCACTATGCCCGTATTTATGTCTATGCCACCATAAAAACCAATAGGTTCTTTAGAAACGATAGCAACACCCTCAGCCTTTCCTGGAGAGATTGTTCTGCCTTTCATGATAATCTCCTTCTACTTGTGATTTAAT
>CAYUOG010000093.1:0-3740 GCA_964446335.1 uncultured Thermoplasmatales archaeon | reverse complement strand
AAAAAGAGCAAGTTGAACTGCAAAGGGAGCAAGTTGAACTTCAGAAAGAAATGAAGGAGTTTCTGGAGAAACAGAGCTTACTGAAAGATGACGAGTAGCTTTATAGGCGTGGCTTGATTAGATTTAAGCCATGTAATGTAAATTGTATCAGCCGCAGCAAATGTTCCGCTGAAATCAAAACAAATACACACATAAATCCTATGCTACTCCAATATTTATTTCAGGCAATAAACAGCAACAAAATTGAATTCACTTTTCTCTAATGCAAATGAGGCTGTGTGCAAACTGAACCAGCAGATATATCAAATACTGCAAACGAAGAACTGGAGACGAGTAATTGCTAAAGTCATACTATTTTTTTATTTTTCTGGCATGTGTAATGTGTATTATGTGTATTTTTCAAAATAGATATATTTAAAAGATGTATCATATTATCTCTGCCACATGATACCAGAGGCAGTCTTTTTCACTAGAGGTGTCGGAAGACACAAAGAAAAACTACAATCCTTTGAGATGGCACTAAGAGATGCAGGTATAGCAAAGTTTAACATCGTTAGAGTATCCAGTATTCTCCCCCCAAATTGCAAACTAATCTCTAGAGAAGAAGGGCTCAAGAGGTTAAAACCCGGTCAGATTATCTATTGCGTTATGTCTCAGAATGAGACCAATGAGCCAAATAGGTTAATCGGTGCGTCAATTGGAGTAGCTGTTCCGAAGGATAGAAGAACCTATGGATATATATCCGAACATCACGGATATGGTGAAATAAGTAAAAAGGCAGGAGATTATGCAGAAGATCTCGCTGCAACTATGCTCGCTACAACACTAGGCATAGATTTTGATGTCAATAAGGCATGGGATGAAAGAAAGCAGGAATTTAAGATGAGTGGGAAGATAGTTAAGACTAGGAGCATAACACAGACTGCCGTAGGTGATAAGGAAGGTTTATGGACTACAGTACTAGCTGCTGCAGTGTTTGTTGAAAAACTGTAGTAATGTTTTAATAGTAATGTCTAATTTGGGTTCTCCAGTTTGTATTGAGAGGTAATGAATATGGAAGAAGTATTTATAAAATGGTTTGAAGAGCTTGGTATACAGGATGTGCCGCTTGTTGGTGGAAAAAATGCATCCTTAGGTGAGATGATAAGAAATCTCAGTGAGAAAGGAGTTAATGTGCCATCAGGTTTTGCGATTACAGCATATGCATACAAATATACAATTGAAAAAGCAGGAATAGATCAGAAGATTAGAGAAATTCTATCTGATCTTGATACGCATGATGTAAACAACCTTGCCGAGAGAGGAGAGAAAATAAGAAATCTAATTAAAAACACTCCACTCCCCCCCGAATTGGAAGAGGAAATAAGGAAATATTACAGAGAAATGGAGAATCGTTATGGTAAAAATGTAGATGTCGCTGTAAGGAGCAGTGCAACTGCTGAAGATCTTCCGGATGCAAGCTTTGCAGGTCAGCAGGAGACCTATCTCAATGTTAGGGGAGAGGAGGAACTTCTTGAAAAAGTTAAGGACTGTTTTGCTTCTCTGTTTACAAACAGAGCCATATCCTACAGGGTTGATAAGGGATTTGATCATTTCAGTGTTTATCTCTCCGTTGGTGTGCAGAAGATGGTTCGTTCAGATCTAGCCTCATCTGGCGTCATGTTCTCTATTGATACAGAGAGTGGTTTCAAAGATGTTGTTTACATTACAGGTGCCTATGGTTTAGGAGAGAATGTAGTTCAGGGTGCAGTTAATCCGGATCAGTTCTATGTGTTTAAACCAACATTAAAGAAGGGATTTAGACCAATTATAGAGAAAAAGCTCGGTTCTAAAGAGAAAAGACTGGTTTATGGTGAAAAAGGAACCGTACAACAGGAAGTGAGTCCAGAAGAGAGAAAGAAGTTTGTCATCAATGATGATGAAATACTTCAGCTTGCCAATTGGGCATGCATAATAGAAGAGCATTATGGTAAGCCCATGGACATGGAGTGGGCAAAGGACGGAATAACAGGTGAACTTTTTATTGTTCAGGCGAGACCAGAAACGGTTCATTCTCAGAAAGACGTTGCCGTACTTGAAACCTACGTATTGGAAGAGAAGAGCGATGTCCTTGTTGAAGGTGAGGCAGTCGGAAGTAAGATCGGTCAGGGAGAAGTCAATGTTATAAAAGATGCCAAAGAGATTTCGAAATTCCAAAAGGGACAGGTTCTCGTAACTGAAATGACAGATCCAGATTGGGAACCCATAATGAAAATTGCATCAGCGATTGTTACAAACAGCGGTGGAAGAACCTGTCATGCTGCCATTATTTCAAGAGAGCTTGGTATACCTTGTGTGATCGGAACGGGTAATGCCACAGAAATTTTAAAATCTGGACAGAATGTAACTGTTGACTGTTCTGAAGCTGTGGGTCGAATCTATGATGGTCTGCTTAGGTACAAGGTCGATACACTAAAACTTGATAGTCTTCCAAAGACAAAAACAAAGATTATGATGAATGCAGGTGTTCCTGAAAAGGCTTTTGTGCAGGGGCAGATACCAAATGATGGTGTTGGTCTTGCAAGAGAAGAGTTCATAATCAATTCATACATTGGAATTCATCCTCTCGCTCTCATTAATTACAACAAACTCAAGGAACAGGCAAATAGTGATCCGAAGATAGCAGAGGTTGTCAAAATAATAGAGGAGAGAAGCTATGGGTATGAAAACAAAGCTGATTTCTTTGTCGACGTTCTTGCTAGAGGTATAGGAAAAATCGCTGCTGCATTCTATCCAAACGATGTTATAGTCAGGCTTTCTGATTTCAAGAGCAATGAATATGCTAATCTTGTAGGCGGTTATCTTTACGAGCCGGTTGAGCACAATCCCATGATAGGCTGGAGAGGTGCATCAAGATACTATGATGAAAAATTTAAACCTGCCTTTGCGCTCGAATGTAGAGCCATAAAGAAGGTCAGAGATGAAATGGGACTAACCAACGTTAAGGTGATGGTTCCGTTCTGCAGGACACCTGATGAAGGCAGAAAGGTTATCGCAGTGATGGAAGAATTTGGACTCAAACAGGGAGAAAATGGACTAGAGGTCTATGTAATGTGTGAAATTCCATCGAATGTGGTAGTCGCTGATCAGTTTGCAGACGTTTTTGACGGCTTTAGCATAGGATCAAATGATCTGACTCAGCTCACGCTTGGTTTGGATAGAGATTCTGATCTTGTTGCACATATCTTTGATGAGCGAAACGAGGCGGTAAAGAGATTGGTTAAACAGGTAATTGATGTAGCACACTCTCATAATCCAAGGAGAAAAATAGGAATATGTGGTCAAGCACCTAGCGATTTCCCAGAGTTTGCAGAGTTCCTAGTTGAATGTGGTATAGACAGTATGTCTCTAAATCCTGACACTGTAGTAAAAACAAAGCTACTGGTGGCTGAAACAGAGAAGAAACTCGGCATAAGTGAAGAGGTTGTATCTTCAGTAGCCTAATCTTAGAAAGTATCTAAAAGTTTTTATCCCTTTCTTTATTAGATAAATCTATGGACATCATTCCTTTACTTTATGTTCGAGACAATCAACTGATTGGTGGAGATATCATCTCTGATAAGAAAGTTGAACATGTTTATCTTATGGATTTGGATGGATGGTTTGCCAATCAGCCCGATCTCGAGCTCTATCAGAAGCTTTCCTATTCTAGCTCTTTGTGGATAGATAGCGCACCAAGAAGATTTGAAGATGTTATGGAT
>CAYUOG010000092.1:1204-3776 GCA_964446335.1 uncultured Thermoplasmatales archaeon | reverse complement strand
AAGGATGGAAATGTGGTTAAAGAAATAGCATCAGGCACCAAAACAGTCAACGTTGTTCTCTCTGGGAGTCTTACCCAGATAGAAATAAAGGATGTTGATTACGTTCTTGAAAAAAACCACGCACTCGCTCTTAAAGTATCTGTTTCCTCCAGATTTCTCCAATCCAGCCGCTTCAACAATATAAGCATTGCAAACTTTTCGCTATCTGACTTGACCAACCTGCTTAACCTTCTTGGCATAGAGTTTGATTTGGGAGATTTAATAGGTATAGAAGAGCCTACACTGATGTATAATTCATACAATACATCATCTCACGTAGATGTCACTTTAACTCTACCAACTGACATTAAATTAGAATTCAAGAATGGAGTAAGTTCAAAGCAACGCATATTAAAGAGTGGAAGAGCCATCTACAATATTACTGTAAGAAACCAGGGCAATAAATCAGATACCGTAAACTTGACTGTATATGCCATAGACACAAATTACATGGTCACACCAGAGGGATGGACATATTTCTTAAATGGAACTGATGGAGGCACCGCTACCTATAGCCAATATGGTATAAGATATGTTTCTGGCTCAATAAGCCTGTCTGGAGGGCAGAATAAGGACATAACTGTTACAGTAACGCCATCTCCAAACGGGAAGTATGGTGATAGTGCAAAGCTATACATTTCTGCAGATGGTGAAAGGGGAAGGGATTCTCTCGAAGGAATGGTAATTCTCTCACCTGAAAAGAGAAGGTTTTTGATTGACATATCTTCAATACCTGGCAAAGATGTTAGGAAAGGCAGCAGTTATACTTATCTGTTTATAATCAAGAATGCAGGAAACGATGTTGAGGATCTTGTAATATCTGTAGAATCTCAAAATGGATGGGATTTTGTGCTTGATACCTCCTCAATCCAGCTGAATCCTGGTGAAGAAAAGGAGGTTAATGTAACTGTTACGGTTCCACAGAATGTTGAGACAGGTTCACAGGATATATTGGTATTTACTGTCTATTCTGCAGACCATCCCAGCAACAGAAATACGGTTATGGTAGTAACAACGGCAGTGGTGCCTACAGTGGCTCAGGTAATCACAGAATCCTTTGACTCCTTTGCCCAAACAATGGGTCTTACAGCAGTATTTGGCTCTGCTGCAGGCATGATTCTATTAACTATAGTTATTGCGATAATTTTGTTGATTATCGTCTTTATTATACGTCACATACTTAGAAAGCATGTACTTCTGATATGTTTCGATCGCATCAAGGAAGTTGATGTTGATGGTGAAGAGAAGTTTGAGATTGTTGTAAGGAATCCAACCAAATGGCGAAAGGTATACGATTTATCAATAAATAAAGAATCTTTACCTGAGGGATGGGATGGTTCTATCTCTGATGGAGAGATAAAACTTGATCCGGGTGAGGAGCATAAGATATATGTTTCGGTAAGAGCGAGTCCAGATGTTGGTCCAGATGGTTATGCAGAGATAAAGGTAACTGCAGTACCAAGAGATAGACCAGCAAAGCGTTCTACCATCTCGCTTCTTGCAATGGTGAAGGGTGCATACTCAAAGCTCAGAATAACAAACGTTTTTCACTGGCCAAGAATATTCAAGGAAGGAGAGATTGTTACGACAAGATTTTCTGTGAAAAATGAGGGAAATGTGACGGCAAAGAATCTCTCCATAGTGCTCTCAGTAAATGGCATAGAGAAAAATAGAGTAGATAATATATCTATACCTGCAGGTGGATATGCAGATGTAAAGATGCCGTGGAGGGCGTTTCAGGGTAAAAATAATGTATACATCAGAGTAATACGACAGTAGTTTGGGAGAGTCTGTATGGCATCCAAAAAATTGAGAGGAGAGGCACTGAGAAACGCTGAGAAAAAGTATCAGACGTTGATTCAGAAGAGAGATGAACTTAACGAGGCTGCCAGAGTAGTAAAGGAAGAGCGAGACATGCTCAATGCAAAGAAGAAGGAATTGCTTGAAGAGATGAAGAAACTCAAGGAACTGAGAAATAAGGCAGTAGAAGAGATGAGAAAGCACAAGGAACTGAGAAATCAGCTTCAGCAACAGGCTAAGGAGTTAATTCAGCAGAAAAGAAAAAATAAAAAGGGGATTATAAGGAGCCTTCCTCTGAAAGTAGAGGAACTGAAGGCAGATATACAGATGCTTGAGTATAAACAGGAAACCACGCCCTTGAGTAAAGAAGAAGAGGACAGAATAATAGACAACATAAGGAAATTAAGGGTAGAATATGAGCGATTGAAAAAGGAACTAGAGAAACAAAAATTGACAGAGATAGATCTATCAGATAAGGAAAAAGCCATAGATGAGCTATTCAAAAAGGCAGATGCAGAGCATGAACAGGTGCAGAAGTACTATCAAGAGAGTCAAAAGTATCATGAAAAATTTATCAAGGTTTTTGAGGAAGTTGCAGCTCTTATAAATGAGGGAAACAAAAAGCATGAGGAGTATATGGAGATCAAAAAGAGTGCCAATGAGGTCCATAGAAAAGTTGTGGAGATGAGGGCAAAGATAATAGTGCTTCGTCGTGAGAGAAGGGAGGAATTTG
>CAYUOG010000092.1:0-1194 GCA_964446335.1 uncultured Thermoplasmatales archaeon | reverse complement strand
GAGGCAAAGAAGATACTCGAGGAGCAAAATCTTAGAGCAAAGAAGATGCTCTATGATGAAAAGAAGCTCGAGGAGCATACAGAGGCCGCACTAGAGGCATTGAAGAAAGGTGAGAAGATAACAATTAGTGGATAACCTCGCATATTGTCGAAAAAAATTCCGTCAATTTTAAATATAGATCTTTGTTTTGCCCTTCACGATACTCATGGGGCAAATAGGAATAGTAAGCTATGGTGCGTTTGTATCCATACATAGAATTAAAGTGGATGATATAGCAGAGGTCTGGGGAAGAGATCCGGAGGGCATAAAGAAAGGTCTGGGATTGCACGAGAAATCGGTTCCTGGACCAGATGAGGACGTTGCTACTATAAGTGTGGAGGCAGCTAGGGCAGCCATAGATAGAGCAGAGATAGATCCAAAGGATATAGGAGCAATATACATAGGAAGTGAATCACATCCATATGCAGTAAAACCAACTGGTACCATCGTAGGAGAGGCAATCGGTGCAACTCCTGAACTGATGGTTGCAGACTACGAATTTGCCTGTAAGGCAGGTACAGCAGCAATACAGAACTGTATAGCGTTGATAAAAGCAGATATGATCAAATATGGCTTAGCTATAGGTGCAGATACCGCTCAAGCTGCTCCCGGAGATGCGTTGGAATATTCGGCAGCAGCAGGAGGAGCAGCATATATAATAGGATCAAAAAAGGTGATTGCAACAATAAATGACACCTGTTCCTTTGCAACGGATACGCCTGATTTCTGGAGAAGAGAGGGAAGAAAATATCCTTCTCATGGTGGTAGATTCACAGGAGCTCCAGCATATTTCAAACATATTACCGAGGCTACAAAGATGCTTATGGATAAGGTCGGGACAGAGCCAAAGGATTATGATTATGCTGTATTTCACCAGCCAAATGGAAAATTTCCCGTAGCAGTCGCAAAAAAGCTTGGATTTACACAGGAGCAGATTAAAACAGGATTATTATCACCACGTATTGGTAATACTTACTCTGGTAGTTCTATACTTGGCTTGGCTGCAGTCCTTGATATCGCAGAGCCAGAAGACAGGATACTTATGACAAGCTTTGGTTCTGGCGCTGGAAGCGATTCTTTTGATATAACCGTTACAGATGAAATAAAAACTTTCAGGAAGGAAAAGGCACCAACTGTTGAGCAACTTATTGCAAA
>CAYUOG010000091.1:0-3810 GCA_964446335.1 uncultured Thermoplasmatales archaeon | reverse complement strand
CGGCAATAGAGGATTACAAAAAGAAAAAACGAGGTGAAAAGTAAATGGAAACATATATTGAAATTGATGGTTGGCAGACAAACATAAGGTTTTCATCTGCACACGTTATCCCAGAATATGAGAAATGTGGTAGATTACATGGCCATACCTATGCAATACATGCGAAGATATGGGGGGGGAGAGATAAAAATGGAATAGTTGTGGATTTTTCAGTCATTAAAAATGTCTTGAGGAAGATAGCCAAAGAGCTGGACCATAGAGTAATAATACCAAAGGAGTACAGTGGTGTAGAGATTAAAGAGAGGAGTATTGAACTAGAAAACAATGGTAAAAAATATGTTTTTCCAAAGGAGGATTGCGTGATTCTACCTATAAACTCTTCATCTGCTGAAAACCTTGTAGAGTACATATTGCAGAGAGTGTTAAATGAGATTTCTACTAAAGGAATGAAGGAGATTGAGATAGGCGTAGATGAGGGTTTTGGCCAAGGTGCGAGATTAAGAAGGAAGCTAGAATGAAAGCTGTAGTATTGCTTTCAGGCGGTTTAGATTCTTGTGTTGCAGCAACTATAGCCAAAAGAAAATATGGCAAGATCCTCGCTCTTACGTTTCTCTATGGTCAAAGCCACGCTAGAGAACTGCAGAGTGCGAAAAAGATCGCCTGGCATCTAAAAACAGAGGAGTACAGAACAATATCCATTGATAGATCTCTTTTTTCAAAATCCTCACTGGTTGGCATGCCAGAAGATATACCACAGAGAGATATTGAAAAAATAAAGGAAGAAATACCTTCAACCTATGTGCCAGCAAGAAATATCATATTCCTCTCCTATGCTTTGGCTTATGCAGAAGACAAGGATGCAGATGCTGTATTTATAGGAGCAAATGCCATAGATTACTCAGGCTATCCTGATTGTAGACCAGAATTTATAGAGGCTTTTCAAAGAGTTGCCGATGTTGGCACCAAGAGAGGTATTGAGGGAAAAAGCGTGCGGATAGAGGCTCCTCTACTCCATATGACAAAAGCAGAAATAATCAAAAAAGGAATAGAGATCAAAGCTCCTCTTCATCTTACATGGTCCTGCTATCTTGGTAAGGAAAAAGCCTGTGGTAAATGTGATTCTTGTTTGTTAAGACTCAAAGGTTTTCAAGAATCTGGCTATAGAGACCCTATTGAATATGAGTATTTTCCAGATTGGTACGGAGAAGAGGAGTTACTTACTTTTCCTCTCCCTTAGGTAATCCCTTATATCAAGAGACAGAGGTATGGATAGCAGAATCACTATTGAGATAATTAAACATGTCCAGCTATCTCCAGGCACCTCACTTGCACCCCAACCTCCCTCTTCATTTTTAGAGAGCATCAACTTGAGAGAGCCAAACCAGGGCAGTTCTCCCTGTGCCTTCCCAATAATCCAATTAACCTCTATAGGTTCTCTACATATCTGCGCATCAGGATGTTGATCAGGATAAAGATTATGATCACCCTTTGTTATGAATCCAGAATGTGCAGGTTTATAGTTATAGAGATGAAGCTCAGGTATTGTTATTGATGTTGCATTTATGATATTGTATTCCTCTACAGTATAAGTATCTGTATTTGCGTTGTATTCAACCCAGCACATGGCTCTATGTATTATAGGAGTGAGATCTGTTCTTCCAAGGGGTTTGTATATGATAACATCTCCATAGTTGCCGTAGGTTCTATAACTCTTGGTGCTGGCATAGGTAATTACATCCCCTCTGGTATGAACTGCCTTTGCGAGAACAATATCTCCAGGATCTATGGTTCCCAATCCACCAAAGGGTTCATTTTCATGTGTCATACTTCCGCTTTCTATGACTACCAATGGAGGAGAACCTGGAAATGGTTGTCCAGAGTATATCCAGATTCCGCCCATCACTATACCCAAGATCAAAACCGCAGATACAAATTCTACTATAACAGGTGGTAGTTTATCTGCTATTTTTTTACATCGCGAGAAGATTTTACGAAGGTTCTCAGCGGTGATCCGCATACTGGACAAGAAGAGACATACCTCTTAAATATCTTTCCACATCCTTTGCATTTATACATCCACACAAACCTCTTTGATATGCCCTTCTGAGACACTCCTGTATAATTTATTTCAAAGAAATCTGCCAGATTCTGCATGGAGTAATCGTCAGTTACTAAAACTACTTCACTGTTCTCCCTGAGCTCTATCGCAAGAGCAAGCAGTTCCTTATCTGTAGGAGATAAACGTCTATCCTCTCCCTTTTTTCTGGCAAGCTCATCAACCTGTTCTACCGATTTCTTTGATGGTTTGAATATCTTTAAGCCCTTCTCCTGCAGATAGAGAAAGAGGTTATAATCATCTTTTCTTTTCGCCATTTCCTTCTCTACAGTAGGTACAGTTACCATCTCTCCATCAAGGCTAAGGGGTTTTCCAGATAGAATGGCAGATGTATCAAGCAAAAATATTCTCATGCCCTCTCACTAAAAATCTCCATCAATTCCTTCAGATCAACCATTCTTTGTTTACCATCTTCCATATCTCTAAGCGTTATTTTATTTTCTCTTTTCTCCCTTTCTCCAACAATTATTGCATTTCTCGCTCCTATTGAACTGGCATACCTTAGGGATTTGCTCAATCCTCTACAACTCAGATCTATATCAACAGAGATACCTGCATTTCTTAACTCTCTAGCTATTCCAATTGCATAATCCAGAGAATCCTCGGCAACTGGAACAATATATGCCGCTAATCCTTTACTTGGAAATATCTTCTCTCCCTCAAGGGCAACAAGTATTCTATCAAATCCCATTGCAAAACCTGCGGTTGGCAGTGGTTTTTCTCCAAATATGGGTAACAATTCATAGCTTCCTCCACCGCATATCTGCTTTTCAGCACCAAGTTTTGGCAGGTCTATCTCAAATACAACTCCCTTGTAATAGTCAAGTCCTCTAACAATTGCCGTATCTATTTCATAGTCTTTTATATCAAACATTTCTAGGAATTTCAGCAGCTCTTCAAACTCCTGGATAGATTGCCCATTATCAATAAATTCTTTCAATCCATCAATGGTTTTGCATTCAAAAAAATCAAGGAGTCTATTTATGCTTTCTCCAGAAAATCCTTCCTCTTCGAGCAAATCCTTTACCTCATCAAACATCTTTTTGTCTACAAGAGGAAACATTAATTTTCTCGTTTTCTCGCCAATACTCAGATCATGAAGCATGTAGGAGATAAAATCGAGATTTCCTATTCTGAGCTTGAAATCCTTTAGAGAAACATTCTTGAGCAATGCCTGTGCCAATGCTATCAACTCTGCCATGTATGCTTGAGAATTGTAACCTATAATCTCACAGCCAGCCTGAGTAAACTCCCTGTACCTGCCCTTTTGAGGTCTGTCGTATCTGTAACAATTGCCAAAATAGAATAGTTTCAGTGGTTTTGGCTCTCTTTTGAGCTTCTCGCAGTACATTCTCATAACCGGTGCTGTTAGCTCTGGTCTGAGTGCAAGATCTCTACCGCTTTTATCTTTAAACACATATATCTCATCCAATATGCCCTCTCCAGATTTTGCAGTAAAGAGCTCAAGATGTTCAAATGTTGGCGTTTGCACTTCTCTGTATCCAAAAGCTATAAAAGTCTCTCTCAATCTGTCTTCGATGAATCTTCTTTTCTCCATCTCATCTGGAAGAAAATCCCTTGTTCCTCTAGGTTTTTGAAACACATCTCCAGTTATAGGGTAAAACTTCTTATGTTTTGCTATTGTAACGTCGCATGTCTCTTTTTCATCTTCTCCTCGCTTTCTCCTTTAACTG
>CAYUOG010000090.1:0-3822 GCA_964446335.1 uncultured Thermoplasmatales archaeon | reverse complement strand
TACCCCACTCAGCCATTTTTACTCACTCCTCACCTTACCTTATGTGGTAAAGGAATAATCTGATTATTTAAATAAGTTTTTATAGATGGAGGAAATTATTCCTTTGATGTCAGAAGATGTTGATATTGGATTGATATTGAAGAAAGCATTTCACAAAGTTTTCCATGATATGGGATACATTGCAATCTACTTAATACCATTTATAGGTGGATTGTTAACACTTTTGTTTATACAAATCTTGGGAGTATATCTTTTTTCGCGCTTACCCACCATGCCAAGCTTTCAATCTCCCTCTCAAATGCCATCTATCTCAATGACGGAACTGGGAATCTTACTTATAGCATTAGGGATATACATTTTGATTATCAGTATCTTAGGAATAATATCAATGATAGCTGCAACAATAAAGGCAAATAAAGAAGAAAGTGGTGTTCATATAAATGCATCTGATGCCCTTAGAGAGAGTCTTGGGTATATTCTAAGTGTTATTGGGGCTTCAATAATAGTAGTATTAGCTGCAATTAGTCCTTTTTTGTTGGGAACAATTATAGCTATTATTGGAGGAGTTTTACATAGTTTAGCTTTATTGGGTATAGGTAGTTTAGTTATGATAATAACACTTATTCCGGTTATCTATATTGGCTTACGATTATCACTCTATCTACAAGCATGTGTCATTGATAATCTGGGTGCAATTGAGTGTGTAAAGAAATGCTGGCATGTAACTAAAGGGCATGTACTGCTTTTGTTTATAACGCTCTTAATACTTAATCTCGTAGCTCTTCCTTTCTCTTTAATTAATATTGTTCTTCCACAATTTCAAATTGGAACCTTTTTGTCAATGCTTATAGTTGGTCCGATCTCTGCTGTAACATTAACACTGATTTACAGAGGATTGACAGAAAAAGCAGAGTCTAAACCATCTGAACTCGACAACGCACCAATTGAAGTAGGACAACATAACTCTTTTTAGTTACTTCTCTATATCATTCTGCGGGTGAAGGCAAAATGAAGATTCTAGTAACAGATAAATTAGCAGATGAGGCAATACAACTT
This sequence comes from uncultured Thermoplasmatales archaeon, assembly GCA_964446335.1. Lineage (GTDB taxonomy): Archaea > Thermoplasmatota > E2 > DHVEG-1 > B18-G2 > CAYUOG01. The sequence continues at coordinate 2,766 of CAYUOG010000090.1, read as the reverse complement.
CTAAAGAATAATGGCTTTGAAGTGAAGTTTGAGGAACTTGATCACGATGGCATAATGAAAGAGATTACAGATTATGATGGCATTATTGTAAGAAGTAGAACAAAGGTTACAGCAGATATAATAGAGAAGGGAGCATCAGGAAATCTAAAGGTCATAGGGAGAGCTGGTATAGGAGTAGATAACATAGATGTTAAAAAAGCCACTGAACTTGGAATAAAGGTTGTTAACTCTCCCACAGGTTCTACAATGAGTGTTGCTGAGCTTACAATAGCTCACCTCCTTGCTTTAGCTAGATTCATACCAAAGGCAGATGCATCTATGAAAAGAGGAGAATGGATAAAGAAACAACTTAAGGGTACAGAAATTTATGGCAAAACCATTGGATTGATTGGCTCTGGGAACATAGCTCAACATGTTGCAAGGATTGCTAAGGGTCTTGGAATGAAGGTACTTGTATATTCTCCACACTGTACAGAGGAAAAAGCAAAAAGAATGGGTGCTGAGTTAGCATCGCTTGAAGAGCTCCTAAAACAGTCAGATTTTGTATCGTTGCATATTCCACACAATGAAGACTCACATCATTTGATAAATGAAAAGAGAATATCCACCATGAAACAGGGCTCTTATCTGATAAATTGTGCACGTGGTGGGGTTGTTGATGAAGAAGCTTTATACAATGCACTAAAAACTGGCAAGTTAGCAGGTGCTGCCATAGATGTTTTTGAAGAAGAGCCTGTAACAAAGGATAATAAACTCCTTACTCTGGACAATGTTGTTCTTTCACCACATATTGGAGCAAATACCAAAGAAGCTCAAATAAAAGCAGGAACAATTTGTGCGGAACAGGTGATCAAGGTTTTGAAGGGAGAGGAACCTGATTTCTGGGTGAATAAACCGGGGAAGTGATTACCCTATGAGAAATCTTGATAGAGTAGTGAATAAGATAGAAAAAAGGATAGATAAAGTGGACTCAATAAGAGAAAAGGTTCTTGTTGAGTCAAGAGGGATAGTATCTCTCTGTAGAAAGAGTATTCAACTGATTCATAGAAATGAACATGAGAGAGCAGAAGAACTTGTGAATGAGGCTCATAAAAAGCTTAGAATGGTTTACAAGATGGTAACACCGCATCCTGAGATTGTAAATGCAGGTTTTGTTGAAAATGCTGCTCAAGAAGTGGTAGAGGCAAGATGTATACTAAATCTGGCACAAAAAAAATCGCTTCCTGATCCTGACAAGATGGGAGTATCAGCTTCTGCCTTTTTACTTGGTTTATGTGATGCTGTCGGAGAGTTGAGAAGGTTTGCATTGGATGCTCTGAGAGGAGATAGACTTGAAGATGCTGATCAGTACATAGACACTATGGAACAGATCTATGATGCTGTGCTCAGATTTGATTATCCTTCTTCTCTTGTTCCAATAAAGAAAAAGCAGGATAAGATACGATCTCTGATAGAAAAAACAAGGAGCGAAGTAGCAATAGCAGCTTGCGAGAGAAGGATTAGAGATAAGGTGGATGAATTTCGTAGTCTTTTGGATAGTATAGAAGGAAGTAAGAAGATAAAAAAGAAGAAAAAAAGCAGAGATGTTGATTTAGATATAGATAGAGTATGGTAAGGTCTATTTAAGAACAAAATCTTTATAAAAGGTATTTATATACCCTAGGGAGGGAATCCTTTCTATGGTTGATATAGAGTTGGAGAACGTAGTAGTGTCTGCTCATCTGCTTGAAGAAGTGAATCTCAAAGAGATATCTCAAGCAATACCAGACTCCAAATACGATCCAGATGAGTTTCCTGGCGTGTCTATGCTTCTAGATTATCCAAGAGTTGCAGTGATTATTCTTGCCAGTGGCAAGGTTGTATGCACAGGTGCAAAGAGTTTGGAAGAGGCAAAGGATGCAATAGGTATCCTAATCAAAAGATTGAAGGAACATGGTTTTAAGGTAAACGAAAGCCCTAAAATAAACGTTCAAAACGTGGTTGCATCTGCAAATCTTGGAAAGGAAATCGACTTTGAGAAGGTTAAAAAGAATGTTGGAGAAAAGGTTGAATATATACCTGAAGAGTTCCCTGGATTAATATATAAACATCCCACTACCACGGTACTGTTATTCAAATCTGGAAAGATTGTATGTACTGGAGGTATAAACGAAAGAGAGGTTAAAGAATCCATAGAAAAGGTAGTTATGGAAATTTCGTAAAGGAGGAAAATATATGCCGCATGTGGAAGTAGAAAATATAGTTGCATCGACGTCCTTTGCTGATAAGCTTGATTTGGACGTCATAGCGCAGGAGCTGGAAGACGCAGAATATGAACCAGAACAGTTTCCAGGGTTGGTTTATAGATTGAAAGAGCCAAAGACAGCAACATTGCTTTTCAGAAGTGGAAAGGCAAACTGTACTGGAGCAAAGACTATCGAGGATGTAAGAAAAACTGTTGATATAATTGCAAAGAAACTGAAGGATATGGGGATAGAGGTATACAAAAACCCTGAGATTGTTATTCAAAACATTGTTGCAATCTCAGACCTAGGAACTGAGTTAAATCTCAATGATGTTGCCATGGGTCTTGGTCTGGAAAACGTCGAATACGAGCCAGAGCAGTTTCCAGGGTTGGTTTATAGATTGAGAGAGCCAAGAGTGGCAATGCTCCTATTTGGTTCCGGAAAGATAGTTTGTACGGGAGCAAGAAAGGTTGAAGACGTATCCAGAGCTGTAGACAAACTGGCTGCAGAGCTTTCGTCTCTAGGTCTTCTATACTAAATC
>CAYUOG010000089.1:287-3868 GCA_964446335.1 uncultured Thermoplasmatales archaeon | reverse complement strand
AGCCCTATTGCCCTCTCTTGATACAAGAACCGTGATAAGACACACTCTTGTGAAGGGCTGGAATATGGATGAAAAACATATAGAAGAATATGCAAAACTCGATGAGAAGGCATCTCCACTTTTCATTGAACCAAAGGGCTTTGTTCTCGTCGGTTATTCTAGAAAACGTTTGACATTAGACAATATGCCCTACCATTCTCAGGTTGAGGAGTTTGGAAGAAAGCTTGGAGAAAAACTTGGTTACTTTTTTGCAGATAGCAAAGAGGATTCCAGAGTTGTATTACTCAGCAAGAAAGAAAGAGTGGAGAGAATTAACAAATAAATTTAATAAATAGATATTAATAATTATTAAGTAGAATGAAAAAATTGACCGCTTCTCTCTTTGCAGTGATTTTAGTTCTATCTACATTTTCTATAACTAATGCAGTCAATAATGACAACATTGTTTTTGTTAGATGCATAGTTGAACTCGACACCCCTCCTTTGATTGAATATGTAAAGAATCTAGGGAAAACTCTGGATCAAAGAGATGTGGCAAGATATAGAGAGAACTTGATTTTACTTCATCAAAACATACTCGGCAGGATATCTAATAGGATGAAAGTTTTAGAAGTAAGAAATTTCCTCAATATCTTCAATGGCCTTTCAATCAAGATTCCTAAAAATCTCATATATGCAGTAAAAAGTCTTCCTCACGTAAAGGCAGTGCACGAGGATTGTAAGGTTGAAACCTTTCTTGATCACTCTGTTCCTCTTATAAATGCTGATGATGTGTGGAAGTTGAGGGATTCTTTAGGAAGAAATGTAACGGGTAGAGGTGTTACTATCGCAATCGTTGATACTGGTGTAGATTACAACCATCCTGATTTAAAGGATAGTTATCTAGGCGGTTATGATTTCTATGATAATGATGATGAACCTCTTGACGAAAACGGTCATGGCACACATTGTGCTGGCATATTGGTAGGAAATGGAAACGCCTCAGATCATAGATATGTTGGTGTCGCTCCAGATGCTGGCCTGTATGTTTATAGAACACTTGGACCAAATGGAGACGGTGCTGTGAGTGCAATAATGGCAGGTATAGAAAGAGCTGTTGATCCGAATGGAGATGGCAATCTCTCGGATCATGTAGATATTCTATCATTGAGTGTTGGCATAGAAAATAGAGAAGGGAATCCTGATGATCTACTTAGCATGGTTGTAGATAATGCCGTTGATGCTGGCGTAGTTGTTGTTGCAGCAGCTGGCAATAATGGACCGTATAGGCATACTGTGGTATCCCCCGCATGTGCAAGAAAGGTTATAGCAGTCGGAGCTTCTACCCATCTCCAAAACAGTCATCCAAGTGGCGGACCAGATCATGTTGCAATTTATAGTAGTAGGGGACCATCTAAGATTTATTCCATAAAGCCAGACATTGTTGCCCCTGGTGGAGATGTAAACAGAAAAGCTTCAACTCCCAATGAAAAATATGCGTATGGAATTGTTTCCACTCTTGCCCATGGCGCTAGCATTGGTAGCCCTGTCTCAGAGGATTATACTAGACTCGGGGGAACATCTATGGCTGCACCGCATGTAGCCGGTGTTGCAGCTTTGATTAAGCAGAAGCATCCTGACTGGAATCCAATGGAGATTAAAGCTACATTGAGATATACTGCGGTTGATATTGGCTATCCGACTACAGATCAGGGATTTGGAAGGGTAAATGCGCTTGCTGCTGTAAACCTAAGCTCTCCACCACCTCTTGCCTTTTTATATGCCACCGGAGAAACATGTGTTGGTACTGTATATATTAATGGAACGGCAACAGCTAGAAACTTCTCTGAGTATGCTCTTTATTACAAATACGTTGGAAGACGATTGTACGAAGATGATTTTGATTCTCCTGGACAATGGACAGAATTATACGCGAGCAATAGTAGTGTGGATGAAGGAGTATTGTACAGATGGAATACAACTTCCTTTAAAGATGGATGGTATATTATCAAACTCGTTTCTACCGATACTAAAGGAAGAAAAAGCTTTGATATGATAATTGTAGACGTTGAAAACAGCAGAAGATTTATCATTAATATTCCAGAATATGCCATAGAAGGAAGACACTTTAACGTTTCTATCTCAGATGATCACAATAATCCTGTGGATGGTTTTATAATATTCAGGCAACCTTTCAAATTGCCGCAGATACACTATGGAAGCAATGTTACCTTTTATGCTCGTCCCATAACAAGACCTTGGATTAATTCTGTAGATGCGAGGATATATGTGATAGTTCTTTCATCAGGCAAAATAGAGGTACATATATTACGTTTGCCAATATATAACACCTAGTCACTCAGGGTATCCTCTCCGCCCTTGAAGCTCATCTGCAAAGCAGTATAGATATCTTCCATTCCAAGTAGAGTATTGCTGCTTACAGGCATGAGAGATATCTTTTCACCAAAGTATCTGAGCAGGATAAATATCTGTTCGCTTAGCTCTCTGGATACAGATGGATCCTCACTAATGAGAGTTTCGTATAATCTATCGTCTAAATTAGACCATTTTTCTATATCTCTTATGTTATTTTCCTCTAATATGTCATACTTGCTCAGGACATTTATTAATGGGCTACCCAGTCTAAACTTTGTCGTGACAGAGAGAAGTAACTGAGTGATAAAACCAGAGGCGGTTTTTGTGAGAGCAGGATCTATCAGATATGCTACCATTGATCTCTTAGGGTTTAAAAAGGAAAATAGATACCTTCCAGCCTCTCTAAAAACAAATAGCTCAATCTGTCCAGGTGTATCAATGAGAACATAATCTGTCTTGAATGTCTCGATTTCTCTTTTTATTTGCTCTGCGTTTAATGCTATCATATCTGCACAAACAATCTGAGCTCCATTTGGTCCAAGATCATATTCATTCATGATTTCTTTAAGAGAAATCCAGTTTCTTATGTCGATATCGGGAGTATAAGAGAGTTTTTCAGCACCTGGGTCTAGATTCACAGCAATAGCATCCAATCCACGCAGTGATAACCACTCTTTAAGCTTACCAGTGAGTGTAGATTTTCCAGAGCCAGCAGTACCTACAAGATAAAGAAAGATATTTTCTTTCATCGAATCATCCACGTATCTTTTTCATGTGTAAAATTCTCTTTTCTATGAGTTTTTCTGTTCCTATGTCATGTCTGATAAATATGTGCTCTCCCTGGATGTGCTTCAAGCCTTCTTCACACAACCTCTCTGCCTCACTGAGATTATCTCCAATCCCAACTACTGCTAAGGATCTGGATGATGTCGTATAGATCTTTTCATTCTTCATATTGACAGAAGCATAGTATAGTAACGCACCAATATTCTTGATGGCACTTTCATTCACAGATATTGGTTCATTTTCCATACTCTTTACTCCGTAGCCCTCAGGAACCACATATTTGCAAACCGTTGCCTTTTCAAGAAACTCTACTTTTTTTCTGTTTAATTTTCCCTCCACCATTGAATAGCATATATCCACAAAATCGTTTTGAAGTAAGGGTAAAACATTCATTGCCTCTGGATCGCCAAATCTGGCATTGATCTCTATGACCTTAACTC
>CAYUOG010000089.1:0-277 GCA_964446335.1 uncultured Thermoplasmatales archaeon | reverse complement strand
ATAAACTGTCCATAGATTGGACCAACAAAAGGGCATTCCTCATGCGAGAGAGCCTCTACAATTCTCTGCAATATGAGTGCTCCCTCTTCATAATCGCTTCTTTCCATAAAGGGAAGTAAACCATTCTCACAAGAATAAGAACCCATACCCCCCGTATTTGGCCCCTTGTCATCGGGTAACAATCTTTTATGATCCTGAACCGCCGGCATTGGAAATATTGTCCTTCCATCAGAAAATGCTTGAAGTGTAAACTCCTCTCCAATGCATTTTTCCTCTA
>CAYUOG010000088.1:0-3876 GCA_964446335.1 uncultured Thermoplasmatales archaeon | reverse complement strand
GAAAGGCAAACGCGCTGCCCGTTTGCATGGAGTATGGAATGAAAGCAACAGCAGCGAGAAAAAAGGAAGAATTGTTGGCATACTAAAACGTGGGTACTTTGCTGGTAAAGTGATAACAGAAAATGGCACAGCATATCGCATAGCAGGTATTTACAAAATCGACAGAGAGCATCGCTTACTAAAGATGAGATGGATAATGCCTCACTGCAGCGGATGGGCAATACTAAAGATTGGAAAGATAAATAGAACCGAGAAAACGGATAACCAATAATCCACCTCTTTTTTCTTTTATTGTAGTTCATCTAATCTATCAACGATGAGAAGAGCAGTATCGATAAGTAGATCACAGTCTTCTTCTTTTTTGAGTTGTCTTGGCATATTCAAGTTTAGATGATTATGATCTAGTGTAAGTCTAATATGATATGGATGTAAACTAAGTAATCTGTCTTGAATGGATGGAGTAAGCATATTTAACACAAATTGTTCATCATTCCCTTTGATAATAAATCCATCATCAAATAAGTCATATCCGACTTGAAATTTCTTAATATCAAAAGATTTTCCTGTTGAGAACATAAGCGATTTTTCATAAATTATGAGACGTCTATTGCCTAAATTGTCTATATCGATATCAACCGAGGTATATGGCGAAGTATATCTGCTACCTGGAAAGGTTGAGAGTATAACTTTCTTACCATTGTGATCGAAAGTCAACTTTAGATTTGAAAAAAAGCCGGATACATTACCACCACGTTTTAATACCTGATTTTCAAGAACCTTTTTGACTTTTTTTGATACTTTTATACTGTAAATAATCAGCAGAGTTGTGATAGCTATTAAAAAGATCCAAAAGTATTCGTATAACAAAGATACATCGATATCCATTGATATACACCCGTACTCGAAATGTCATTTTATTTTTTATTGAATTCGGTAACACTTGTACAACAAGTCGTTTATAAAGAAAATTACAGAGTACAAACTAAGGGATGAAGATGACAAGGAGAGATGTGGAAAAGAACCGCCTTTACAAAGAAGCTCTCTACCTGCACTTCATACATCTGGGCTACAGCCCAGAGAGGGCACTTAGAGAGGTCAAGAGAGCGATTGGTGGACTCTCTTATATATACTAATTACTTATCCCCTCTTTAGATTGGAGCTTAATTACTGTTTTTGGATGCTGGGTGTAGGCCGTAAGCCTCCTTCTGTTTTAGGCAGCATTCTACTATGCGCCCTACCCGCGAGCGGTCTGGACAACCGATCCCGCTGTTTGGGCTTGCTCCGGGGGCAGATGCCCGTTTCACCAAATCCAGCAGAGACCTCAGTGCCAAACACATCATTGCATTATCTGCTGGCTGTGTCGTTTCTGCGACTCTGCAGGGACTCTCACCCCTTCCGCTTGCGCGGATCCCCGGTCCAGAGCGAGGGAGGACTTTCCTCAGCAAAGCCCTTTTGGAAAGTGCTTTACCCCAAAAGGGAAGCACTTAGGGCTTCACCGTCAGCTGCCCACCTACTCCCAGCAGTAGATTGTTCATGCAGAACCAATATTTAAATCATTTCGATTATTCAAATATAAAAGTAGATTCAAAACAATTTTCGCCTTTATATACAACACTTACTGTAACCTTCTTGAAACTTGTTCCTGGGCAATCTGCCTCAAAATGTATCCGCTTTTCACTGCCTGCATCTACTGAGAAAGTTTCACTTGATTCTGTACTAATCTTTGTATCGTATTGGGTTATAAAGGCTACTTCGATATGTACATTATCCGCATCTATGATTCCTATGTTTTTTACTTTTGTATTTACCTCGGCATAATCTCTATTTATACTAGTGTATCTTACTGGAGAATCACAATCCTCTATGAGAATGGGCTTTGGTATCACATGGTAGAGCGTGTGATTTGCAGCGTTTTTGTATTCATCCTTAGCCTCTCCAAGTTTCCATCCAGTGTTTGAAGTTTCCAGAAATAGATATTTTTTACCTTCTGAATCTTCGTAATACACCCTACCATCGTAGTCAGAACTTTCAAGATGAACACCTACAGCCATGTGCTGTGGAAGACGAATCAGGACTACATCATACCCGAGGTTAGATAGTATAGATGCTGTGAATATTGCCTTATCCTCACAATCTCCAGAGTTGTTGGAGAGCAACTCTATAGGAAATTGTGGATACTCTCCTTCCTCGGCTTCATATGTTATGCTCTGAGCAAGAGAAGCAATGAAGTTTATTCTATCTTCATCATTTTTTCCCTTGTATAGTGAAGAAAGCTTATCTGTAATCATTGAAACATAGTTATCATCATATGGAAAGAGAACATAGTAGGAGTAATCTTCGATGGGAGGTCTATTTAAAGATGAGCACAAGTAGAGTAGCCTCCCAGGTAATGGAAGATTTATTGAGAATCTTTTTCCTCCATAATTCCAATTATGGTGGAATCTTTTCATATATGGGTTGTAGGAGGGAGTATCTGTAAAGTTTGCTGAAGTAAGAAGCTTATCGTCTGTATCAAAAACCCTGCAAGATAAATTATGCTCGCTACTTGAGATGCCAGGTATGTAAATAGATGCGCTTATTGTAGCCGTGCTATCTGGATTGACAACACCATCAAATATGTATGCACTTGAGTTTTCTAATCCATCTATGCCAACCTCTATCTTTCCTATGTATACAGGAACATCTCCAGAGTTCTCCACTCCAAGAGAAACCTCTATTAGAGTATACTTTCCAATTTCTCTCCACCATGAAGTGTCTATGTCAGTAATGCTGAGTTCAGGTGTAGATAGAGCTATGGTTTCTTTTGATATTACACTACCATATCTATCCAAAGATTTGATGGTATATTCACCAGCAGGCGGAATCTTATGATAATCTCCCAGATTGAACAATAGGGTATGTTCTCCCTCCAAAGGTTTCTGTTCATCTAACAAGCTTCCATCAGTTCCTATGAGGTCTATCACAACAGAACCAGAAACGTTGGTATGCAGAGACAGGGTAGCATAACCATCTCTATCTGTTACACTGTAGGATATAATCTTACAGGAATCCAGATTTACAATGCACCCAGAAAAAGCAGATGATAAAAGTAAAAAAATCACAAAAACCGCGTGATATATTTTCATCTCTCTATTATACTCTCTTTGAGTCTCTTCTCTATAACCATTCCCAGTCTTTTAATACCTTCTCTTATGGTCTCGTTTGATGAGTAAGAGAAATTCAACCTCATGGAGTTTGCTCCTCCACCATCTACATAAAATGCTTTACCATGGATATATGCTACCTTCTCCTTTATCGCATCCAAGAACATCTCCTCAGTATCTATGTTTCCTGGTATGGTAGCCCACGCAAACATACCGCCTTTTGGTTTATGACAGATCGTATCTGGTGGGAAATATTGTCTTATTGATTCTACCATGATATCTCTCTTTGGTTTGTACATCTCTATAATCTTCATTATGTGTAGATCAAGGGAACCCTTCTCTATAAACTCATTGGCAAGATACTGAACAAAGGTGTTGGTACAGAGATCTAAAGCCTGTTTTCCCACAGATAGCTTTCTTGCTAGAGGTTCAGATGCAATCATCCACGCAAGTCTGAATCCCGGAGACAGTATTTTGGAGAAGGTTGATAGATAGATAACTCTACCCTCATCATCAAAGGATTTTATTGGTCTTATGTGATTTCCCTCAAACCTGAGTTTACCATAGGGATCATCTTCCACAACAATCAAATCATATTCATTTACAATATCAACCAACTTTTTCCTTCTATCCTCCGGCATTACCACTCCTGCAGGATTCTGGAAGGTCGGTATGACATAGATAAACTTTGGAGTTATTCCTTTCTTCAGAAGTTCTTTTACTTTATCTTCAA
>CAYUOG010000087.1:0-3889 GCA_964446335.1 uncultured Thermoplasmatales archaeon | reverse complement strand
GGTTCTCCAGTTCGTCTATAGAACCAGCGATTTCTGCGAACCTTTTCATTGTTAAACTCCGGTCAACATCTGTTACACCTGTGAATGTTTTGCGGTGGTTTATAGATAAAGAAAAGGAAGATTTTGAGTCATAGGGAATATCGTTTGCTGCGACTTCCTTGAAGACAGGATAAAAATTACTGGCTTTATCATAAAGTTCTGTTAAATAAGGGAGTTGAAAACTCTCAGCTATAATATAATCTACCATAAGCACGATTAAACCCCCGCCATCCTTTCTCATTCTTTTTATCGAATCAGGCGTGATATGCTGAGCAGCTATTATTAAATCTGTTTCGCCTTCTCTATTGTCATTATCGTAAACAAGTACGAATCTTCCTTGTCTGAGCTGATCCATCGCCTCTTTTATCTTAGAAATGACTTCACCCCATCTACTGCCATAAAACAACTTTTAATAAATATTGAGTTCTTACTCAAAAATGAGTTAAGTATTCTTGTGTTTTAACGTATAATATCTGGTTACATATCCTGCTATTTTATTTCTCAATTCTTTACTTGCTACATCTGTTAGCTCTTCAACCTTTTTCTTATTTTGCTGAAAATCTGTAGAAAACTGATCTGGAAATCTCTCCACAAGCTCTATTGCAATGTTTTTTATGTTTGTCTGTCTTATATTTCCCAACTTATATCACCTGAACGTAGAGGGATTGAATACATTTTTCTTATAAAAGTCTATCTCCTTTACTGTTATGATAACCATAGTTGGAACGGGACATGTATTTGATCTCAGAACAGAGATTGAGAGAATTATTAGCGAGACTAAGCCAGATGTTATATGCGTTGAACTAGATGAAGAGAGATACAAGGGATTAATGCTAAAAAAAGAGGGAACAAAGATAAAACGCTCAGGCTCCTTTCTTTACAATCTGCTTGCAAGGTTTCAGGAGAGAGCAGCAAAGATATACAATGTTAATGCTGGAGATGAGATGCTTTTTGCACTAAAAACCGCTCAGGAAAGAGGTATATCAATTGCGTTGATAGATATGAACGCTCAGATGGTGTTTAGAGAGATGTTTAAGATTATGCCTTTTAAAGAAAAGATAAGACTGCTGCTTTCGTCTCTTACTTCCCTCTTTGTTACGAGGGAATCCATAGAAAAAGAGATAAATAAATTACAAAATGACTACAGGCGCTTTATGGAGGAGATAGATAAACGCTTTCCAACTGTAAAGAAGATTCTTATAGACAGAAGAGACTCCTTCATGGTTACAAAACTGGAGAAGCTCAATCAGGATCATAATTCAATACTTGCATTTGTTGGAGATGGACACGTTCCAGGGATTGAGAAGAGATTGAGATTGAGAAATATTGAAGTAAGGGTTATAAGATTAGGGGAAATCATTAGAGATGAGGCAAATACAGCAAGGTTTAGTGTTGTGTATGATACGAATGATGGGCCCGTAGCCTAGCCAGGATAGGGCGACAGCCTCCTAACAAAGGGGTTTCACCCCTTTTGAAACCTCGCGAAGGGGTGCAACCCCTTTCGAAACCCCATGAATGAGTTGGAGATCATTTCAAAACCCTCCTAAGAAAGACAGATTGAAAAAAAAGAGGAAAAGGGTCGAGAGAGAAACGCGGTTTCTCCTTGGGGGAGAGCTGTAGATCGCGGGTTCGAATCCCGCCGGGTCCGTTAAGTCCAACAGAGAAAAATTTGCTAACAGACCTCAAAAATCGTGACTTCTAATTATATTACTAAACTGTTAAATAGATAAAAAGTATTTAGGCTCGCCAGAAGGAATAGAGGAAGTTAGAATGAAAAGAAGTTCAAGAGTATGGAAAAAACGCCACAAGATGCGATGGAAGTGGAGAAAGAAAAGGATGAGAAGAGAAAAGAGAGCAAGAAGGAACAGGAAATGATGGGAGCATGGTGTAACCAGGCATCATAGCGGGCTCCAGTTAGGGAATGATTAGAAGAGGGTCATCTGATTGGTGATGAATAACTGGAGCGATGACCCAAGAAGTGACCCGCTGATCTGGGTTCAAATCCCAGTGCTCCCATAATCTATACACGTTTTTCTAAATGGATTTTCTAATAGATAATTTAACTAGGTGTCGTATCAATTTAAAAGAAAGATTTAAAGAGAGGAAATGGATTGTCAAGACACATGGAAAAGAAAGAAGGTTTGGTAAAACTTCCGACAAAATATATTGACCTATCAAGAAAGCAGATAGATGCATATGCAATACTTTCCTTTCTATCTCTGCTTACAGGTGTAATCTTTTATGTCCTCTGGGGGATTTACTATGGTGTATGGTTTGACATAGGAATTTACGCTCCATCTGCAATTTTTATACTGCTTGGCGTTTTTGGTTTGCTTTACTCATTTCTTAAGGAGTAAGTCCAAAACTAGAAAAAGCTTATAAGGAGAAATCCTTTATTCCTCACTATATGATAACGGCTGAGGATATGGAGAAATTTTCAGGAAAATGGGTTCTTATATTTGAAGATAAAATTGTGAATCACAGTGTTAATCTTGAAGATATGCTAAAAAAGGCAGAGGAGTTTGATATAGAGAAGGTAACAATAGCAAAGGCACCGCCTTACAATCCAAAACTAAATCCAAAGCTTCTTTAGAGGGTGTTTGTACGCATGGTAGAGATGATATTTCCATATATGTCTTATCCACTTATACCTGTCCAGTTTTGTTGTGGAGAGAGAAAAACTCCAGTTATTGAGGCTCTGATTGATTCTGGAGGAGATAGTATTGTTATACCCAGAGCCATTGCTCAATATCTCGGCTCAAAGATGGAAAAAACAGATGGTGCTAAAACTGCCGGAGGTGTAACCAGCCTATCAAAAACAAGGTTAGATATGATTATAGGAGATGGCAAGGCTATATATGAGGACATTGATGTTTTTATTGTTGATAGTGACGATATTCCGGTACTTCTCGGAAGAACGCCCCTTTTTGACGACTATGAGATTACCTTTAACAAAAAAAAGAGCAAGATAATATTAAAAGAGGTTTAGTAGCAGGTTATGGAATCTGCTTTCATAATCTCTCTTAAAAATGATGTTGCATAGATGCCTTTTCTCAAAAAGAACTTTAATTCCACTGTAGATTTTCCTGCATTCAAGTCATCATCCGTAACTCTCCACTCAAATTCATCAAAATCTGCAGCAATTACTCTTCTTCCTCCAGATGAAGAAAGAGAGGGAATCTCAGGAATAATAAAATCTCTGTAATCCAATCCCTCCTCTTCTACGACTTTCTCTTCTATCTCTCCCATCTCTCCCCTGGCGATATCAACGTCACAACCAGGTAGTAATCCTGTAATATCACATTTTCTCCTTTCTAAGGCTCTGTTAATTTTGTTAATATTTCTTTCAGTTACAGGTATGCTTTTATTTTCCCCTCTTGGCAGTATAAGGTCTCCTATTACAGCTTTGTCTAGAGGTAAATCTCTTCTTATTCTCTCGCTGAGTATTCTGTTGAAGATATAGGATTGATAGGCATAGATAAACATGGTAACAAGGTTGTTTGGCAGATTCTGTAATGCGTTGCAATAGTCGTTATTCTCTATTAAGCCATTGAGTAAACTCCTTTCGAAAGATAGATGGATAGGAAAATAGTTCAATGCATCTTTGATATTCTTCTCCTTAGCAAATCTCTCTCTTGCATTTCTCTCTTCATCGTTTTCTAATTCTGTTGAATGGGTGAGATAGGTCTCTACAGCCTTTTCAAAATCTCCTTTAACTATGTACTTTCCAACAATATGTGTTACCGGTCTTATCACCCCAAACCTCTGTATTCCATAAAAGTTTGGAAAAATGCCATTAAGCTCTTTCAATAAATTGTTGATTTTGGTTTCTAATGTATTCTTATCAATA
>CAYUOG010000086.1:0-3893 GCA_964446335.1 uncultured Thermoplasmatales archaeon | reverse complement strand
GGTCATGCGACAAGGTCTTTACCTATTATAAGAAAACTTATCAGGGAGGGAGAAAGTTTAACTATAATATCCCACGGATATTCATTGGAGTTCCTTAGAAGCGAGTTGAAAAAGGAGGATGTAAACTTTTTTGATGTGAAGGATTACCCAATACCTGTATCTGAAACCAAAGGGGAGCTTATAGCTAAGAGTGTAGTTTATTGGCCGAAATTCATGAGGAGAATGGAGAAAGGGCTGGGTTTTGTTACAAAGTTGTGTGAGAAAGAAAGGTTTGATGTGATTGTGTCTGATGGAAGATATGATGTGTACAGTAGGAGGATACCTTCATATTTTATAACTCATCAGGTTAGAATATTAAATCCTTTTAAGCTTAAAACAATGGAGTTTGGAAGTGAAATCTTCAACCTTTTTTTTCTTAAAAGGTTCAAAAAATTTTTGGTTCCAGATTATGAGGATGATGATCTTTCTGGGAAACTGTCTCACAATCTTAAACTGATAAAGAAACATTATTTATCTTACATTGGTGTGCTTTCTGATTTTAAAAAAAGAGATACTGAGAAGGATATAGATTACCTGATTTCTCTAAGTGGACCGGAGCCGCAGAGAGGTATTTTGGAAAAGATACTGATGGAGCAGGTTAAAGAGTTGGATGGAAAAATAGTTTTTACTCTTGGTAGACCTGATAAAAACGTGGTTAAAAAAGAAAAAGGTGTTGAGGTGTACAGTATAGTTGGTAAGGAAAAAAGGGAGGAGTTGATGAATCGTGCTAAACTGATTGTATCAAGGTCAGGATATTCAACTATTATGGATCTTGCCGTGGTTAAAACAAAGGCTCTTATGATACCCACGCCTGGTCAAGTGGAGCAGGAGTATCTTGCTGAATATCACAACAGAAAAGGTACCTTTTATTCTGTAAAACAAGAGCAATTGCAGCTAGCAGAGGATACAAAAAAGGCACAGCACACGACAGGGATAAAAAGAGAATGTAACGTAGAAAAAACTGTAGAGAGAGTTATGGATATACTTTGCGGAACAGGATAAATATATAAGAGACCATTTCTATCTGCCGCCGATGAATCTGAGAGAGAAACTATCATTCCTTCACCTTCCACCACTCTGGCTTGTTGTTGTTACATTGCTAGCTATAGCTCTTCGCTCAATTCCTGCTTGGACAAATGCAGCATGGGGAAATGATCTTGGGATTTATTATGGAATCACAAGCTCGATGATTAAAACCCAGCATTTATTTGTGGAATACAATGGCTGGGGAAGTTCCTATCAGTTCTTTCCTGTTCTTTATTTAATAGCTGCCTTTCTGCACATTGTTACGGGTTTGGATCTACTGTGGCTGCTTCCAAAAATAGCACCGATTATAGGTGGCTTAACAATACCGATATTCTATCTCGTTGTGTTGGAGCTTTTGAGGGACAAAAAGGTAGCGCTTGTATCCTCAGCACTGTTAGCCATAGCACCCTTTCATGTATACCAGACAAGTCATGCTGCTCCACTAACCGCAGGTCACTTTTTCATGCTTCTCTCCATATACTTCTTTATTAGGCATTTGAAGAATAGCCGTTTTGTTATTCCTCTGATATTATCCACAACCCTGCTCATATTCTCGCATCACCTCACCACCTACTTCTACATAATAAGCATAACAGCAATGTTCTTTGTGGATATCCTTTACAGGGAGAAGATCGACAGAAAAGTTATCCTCACTCTAACTTACATCTTTCTGACATCAACACTTGCCTTTGCTTACTGGGCACTCATTGCAAAACCTGTTTTCTACAACTTTATGAGAGGCGGTATACATCTACCACCACAGTATACGGTTCTGCTGTACTATCTTATTCTGTTCGGTGGATTCTTTGCTCTATGGATAAGAAAAAAGCACTTCAAATCTATACTGGAAAATAAAAGATCTGTTTTATCCTTCAAGTTGAGACTTTCCATAGCCTTCTTTATCCTGCTTGGCGTAGAATCAATCTTTGTTTTTCTCCTAAATGTACCAAAGATAAATGCGAAGATACCAATCAATGCCTTTCTCTATTCCATTCCAATAATTCTCCTCCTGAGTCTGTCTGTGGCTGGATTCCCTTTTTTGAAGAGAACAAAGGGTGGCAGACTTATAGCTGGTTGGAGCTTTGCCATCCTGACTTCATTACTATATGCTATGCTCTTCGATACCGTACTTTACCCAGACAGACATCTTGAATATCTCATAGTTCCTCTCTGTGTGCCTGCTGCTCTTGCCATAATAGAATCCTTAAGGGAAATTGAAGCATCCTTTCATCTCCCTCATAGAACGGAGAGGCATCGCAGGGTAGCAAAGATTACCTTTCCAACCCTTGCAGTGGTGCTGATTCTATCGAATGCTGCAGTTATATATCCTGCAGTAGAAACATCAAACATTGCCGACGAGCGCATAAGTGAGCCATGTATCAATGCAATAAGATGGATGGAGGGCAACATCAGCATTGGTAGTGTTGTCGCTTCTGATCATAGATTATCGATGCTTATCTGGGCTGCTGGTTTCAATATAACCATGGGAAAAACAAATCTAACATGGACTGCTGAGAACTGGAGCGGTTGTTATGAAGAGTTTAAAGAGCTGAATGTATCCTATATTCTAATTGATGACATAATGAGAAACGAGGTTGTTAATGTTGGTGTAGGAGAGTCATACTACATGAGCAATGAATCCTATGAAAAGTTTTCAAAAGAACCCTTTGAGTTGATTTACAGAAATGCTACGTTAAACAACATGGGTGAAGAGATCCATTGGGCTGAAGTTTATGCTGTTAACATGAGTTATATTGATCAACATATATCAAATCAAGAAAAGTGATCTTTGATGAAAGTCAATTTTGTTGTCGAAGATTTTGGTGCATTCAAATATCTTGGATGTGCAACTGCAGCGAAGAATCTGTATAAGGGATTATCTGGTAAAATCGAGGTTGCATGGAATGAAAAAACTTACAATTTTGATATAGCACATTTCCACACCTTTGGTCCCTCCTCAATGCTATATGCCAAGAGATTCAAAGGAGTTAAGATAATTACCGCCCATTCTACACCTAATCTCAACATTCAAAATATTGCCCTGCCTTTTCTTGTTAACTGGATATACAAACCTCTATACAACCGGTTTGATCATATCATAGCAGTCTCAAACAAATGCAAAAGAGAGCTGATGGAAGAAATGAGAATTAAAAAAGATGTAACAACAATATACAATGGAATAGACACAAAGGCTTTTAAACCAGATAATACCAAGAGAAAAACATTTAGAGATAGATATGGAATAAATGAAGATGAAATTCTCGTACTTACAGTTGCACAGAGAACTCCAAGAAAAGGTGTATATGATTTCTTAGAAACTGCCAAACGTTTTCCAGATTTGAAATTTGTATGGATTGGTGGATTTCCGTATGGTGGATTTTCAAAAGAGTATCTCAAAATAAAGAGAGCCATAGAAAAACGAAGTATCAACGCAATGTTTCCAGGTTTTATAGAGGATATAACCGAGGCTTATTCAGCAGCAGATGTTTTTTTCATGCCCTCCTATGCTGAGGGGCACTCTATCGTAATGCTCGAAGCTCTGGCTATGAAGCTACCCGTTATAGCAAGAGACCTAGAGGAGTTTAGAGAAGCTTTTGATGACAACCTCATTTACTTCAAAGATATAGAAGATATATCTGAGAAGATGTTTGATGGCAAGCTATTAGACGAATATAGAAAGAAAACAAGGGTAGTGGAGAAGTTTGATATAGAGAAAATTGCCATCCAGCATATAGAACTTTATGAAAACTTACTTCAAGATTAACATGATAGAGGAAGAAGTAGATAAAGGTTTTAACATTGAAGGCAATTGTTACACTATAAAATTA
>CAYUOG010000085.1:0-3939 GCA_964446335.1 uncultured Thermoplasmatales archaeon | reverse complement strand
TGGCTGAAGGAAACGAGTTAATACGCGCTCACGTTTCTGACCCAACAGGGATTTTTACTCTTTACTCAGGTCAGTTTCAGGCAGATGTGACTTCAGCATTGCTTAATATAGAAACCCCTGCCTTTGTTGCCTTTGTTGGAAAGACAAGAATATTTGAGCCGGAGGAAGGAGTGGTTTACCTCTCTGTTAGACCTGAAAAAGTCTATGAGGTTGAGCCAGAAGCGAGAGATAGATGGATCATAGAAACCTGTAAGAGAACCATAGAAAGAATCGAAGCGATTAAAGAATGTTCAAACCTCTCTCCACCCAATGCCTATGACTTGAGAAAACTTGGTTATAGCAGAAATCTATCTGAGGGAGCTGTCAAGGCAGTGAAGTTTTACAAAAATATCGATATAGAGAAGTACAAAAGTATGATAGCTGAGGCTTTGAGATATCTAACACCTGAGGAAAAGGAGTTGCAAAAGGAAGATATTAAGGAGGCCAAAGAAACTAAGGAATCAGAGGAGTCAGATGAAATTGAAACAAAGGTGCTTGACATAATAAAGGAGATTGAGGGCGAAGATGGAGCACTCTGGGACAATATAATTGAAAGATGTGCGGAGGAGGGATTAGATAAGATTAGTGTGGAAGAAGCAATAACCTCACTACTTGATAAAGGTCTTGTCTACGAACCAGTACTTGGAACAATAAAAACAACCTAGGAGTATTCTCCTCTTAACTTCCTTCTGTCTATTTTTACACCTGTTGGAGTTATTATCATTAGATTGTTTCCTATTCCAACTACATCTCCATTAATATCAGATATCACCTTCTTGATTTCGTTGGTAACTCTCTTTAAAATAACCTCCTCATCAGCAAGTGGTGAGAAGTCAAGAATCAAAACATTTCCGCCACAGACATAATCTGTTAAAGTTTTTAAATCCTCATATCTCTGTATCTCTCCCACTCTCACATACATGGTAGCATGTTCCTTCTCTGGAGTTGTTGTCTTCTCAACGTATTCCTCAAGATCAATGTAACTTTTATCTATTCCACTTGTCATCTTTTTCTCACCAAAAATCTTATTCACAATTCCCATAGCAACGGTCACCTCTGATTTCCTTATATTCTAAAATATATTTCTGCTTATAAACTTTTGGAGAAGAATTTCCACAGGGTATCTCCAACGTGATGTAGATTCTTTACTGCTTTTCCAGAACTGCTTTTTATCATCTCACTTCCATCCATAAGTGCTATTCCGCTTGCCAGGGGAGTTGAATGTTTTTCATCCCTAACCCACACCGAATATCCTTTTCTAATATCTTTATCTGCATCTACAATGCCTGGCGCCATAACATCTGCACCATTTACAATAAAACGTATTGCACCTTCATCTACAGTTACCCATCTTGTCTTAGGTTTGTAATTTGATATTGCATGTATTGTAAGAAGAATACTATTATTTGCAACTAAGAAATCTACAGAATTGTCTATAATTAGCACGTCAAAATCCTCTATTTTGGCTATCTCCATCTTTGATTTTGAGGGGATATCTATATCTGGAAAGGCATCCTTTATCATAAAAAAATACTTTTTTCTGTCTTTATTTCCTACAACGTGTCTGTTCTTCATGGTTTTATATTACTCCAATTCTCTTTAAATCTATCGAGCAAACAGTTATAAGTAACCTATCTTTTCAGGTTAAGACACAGAGTGATGTGAAATGGCTAAACCCCTGGAAGTACTCCATAAGAGTCTCAACAACAGAGTGATGGTAGAGCTAAAAGGAAATAGAGAGTATAGAGGTATACTCAACGGATATGATATACCTCATATGAATCTCGTGCTTAAGAATGCGGATGAGATAATAGATGGAAACGTGACAACAAAAAGAGAAACTGTAATAGTAAGAGGAGACAATATTATCTATATATCTCCATAAGGAGGTGCAAAAGTGGGAAAGGGAACACCATCAAAGTCAGGTGGAAAGAAAACACATATAATATGCAGAAGATGTGGGAGACACGCCTATCATATCAGAAAGAAAAGATGTGCTGCCTGTGGTTTTGGTGAAACAAAGAGACTAAGAACATACAACTGGAATAAGAGACATTAGATATATTTATGAGATAATCATTTCTTTTTGAAGTATGAAAGTTACTCCAATTGCATCTGATTCACTTGGAGTTAGATCGATGGCCACCTATGTGGAAACAAAGGATTGCAAGATTTTTATTGATCCTTCTGCAGCTTTGGGACCTTCTAGATACGGGCTACCGCCACATCCACTTGAGATAGAAGCGCTTAACAAAACAAAGAAAAGAATTTCAGAAATAGCAAAAAACTGCGAAATTCTTGTTATTTCTCATTACCATTATGACCACTATGATCCGGATGAAAGCTTTTATGATGGTAAAAGGGTTTTTGCAAAGGATATAGAGAAAAGCATAAACAAATCTCAAAAACAGAGAGGAGAGAAGTTCAGAGAAAGGATAGAGGAGAGATGTGAACTGATCTACTGCGATGATAGTTCTGAGAGGATTGGAAACACAAAAATAACCTTTTCACCACCTTTTTTCCATGGTCCTAGCAATGTTAGACTTGGATATGTAATAATGACAACGATAGATGACGGTGAAAAAAAGATACTTCATGCTTCTGATGTTCAAGGTCCTGTAACGGAAGAGGCTAAGGATTATATAATAGGGCAGATGCCTGATATTCTGATAATGGATGGCCCTCCAACCATATTCCTTGGATGGAAATTCAGTTATAAAAACCTCGAGGACGCATCAAAAAACTTGATGGAGATACTGGATAAGTTAAACTGTGAGGTTATCCTTGACCATCATCTATTAAGGGACTTGAAGTACAAGGAAAGATTTCCAGAGCCTTACAAGGTTGGTGGAGATAGAATAAAAACATTCGCAGAGTATTTAGGTAAGAAAAATAATACACTTGAGGCACATAGAAAGCAGCTCTGGGAAAAAGGGTAGTGATGAGATGGCTTTGATTAAGAGATTGGAAAAGCAAATTGAGAAGATAGAGAAAAGGATACAGAAGAACGAAGAGAAAATCAGGGAGCTTAAAAGTAAATACGATGCAAAGAAGATAAGCAGGGCAGAATTTAACATCAAGAAACAAAAGTATGAAGCTATGATTCACGGATTAAACGCGAGAATAAGAATACTTAAGGGAGGAATAGCAAGAGAAAAGAGGAAGGAGGAGGAAAAAAAGGAGAAAGAGGGGGAAAAGTAGCGTTGCTCAAAGTCATAAGGGGAGATATCACAAAATTGAAATGTGATGCCATAGTAAATCCGGCCAATTCTTTTGGGTATATGGGTGGAGGTGTTGCAGGAGCTATAAAGAGAGCAGGTGGAATTGATATTGAGAAGGAAGCTGTTAATAAAGCTCCTATCCCTGTAGGATCAGCAGTTGCTACAACTTCAGGTACTCTACCATGTAAATATGTTATCCATGCTCCTACCATGGAACGTCCAGCTATGAGAACAAATGAAGAGAAGATAAAGAAGGCAATAAAAGCAGCCCTAATTACTGCGAAGAATCTCGGTTTAAAAAGTATAGCTATCCCTGGTATGGGAACAGGTGTTGGTGGTGTTAATGCAGGCAATGCTGCCCGTGTCATGGTGGATGTTGCTAAGGAATTTGTCAATGATTTTGAAGAAATAGTCTTTGTTGATATTAATAATAAAATGGTTAATGCATGGAGAGTGGAGCTAGAGTAAATATTGCCAGATTATCTTCCCGATTGCAATCTTACATGAATAATGTATACGATAGCAATAAGTAAAGAAAGAATTACAACAATAGTAACTAACAGATTATTCTCACCTTTCTTTGTCAGAGGTAAACCAACAGCTATTCGGGTTGTATAGGCATAGTAATGACCATTTATGTTTAGATTATATATAAGATATCCTGTACAATTTGGTTGTT
>CAYUOG010000084.1:0-3945 GCA_964446335.1 uncultured Thermoplasmatales archaeon | reverse complement strand
CCCAATTTCGTTTCTCTTTCGACGGACTGTTCTTGATGAGATAGGTTATTTCGAGATGTATGTCCATCTCCTTGGCAAGTTTGCAGGTATCTAAAACAGGCTGTAAATGCCCACCTGTTATCTCTCTGTAAAATCTGTCATTAAAGGATTTAATATCTATATTAATTGCATCCAGATATTCACCAATCTCTCTAAAGGGATCTTCATTGATGTATCCATTACTGACATAAACAACATATAGACCTCTCTTCTTTGCTATCTTGGACGCATCCACAGTAAACTCATGCCAAATAGTTGGCTCGTTGTAAGTCCATGCAATTCCTCTGCAACCTCTATCCTTTGCAAGATCCGCAGGCTCTTCAGGACTTAATTCGTGAAGGGAAAAATCCTCTGGTCTTGCCATCGATATTGAGTAGTTCTGACAGTGTCTACATGAGAGATTGCAACCAACTGTTCCAAAAGATAGTGCACAGCTACCTGGATAGAAGTGATATAAAGGTTTTTTTTCAATTGGATCTGCAGCTATAGATGATGCTGAGCCATATATTAGAGTATAGAGCTTTTTACTCTCGTTTTCTCTTACTCTGCATATCCCTCTCTTTCCATCTGCAATTATGCAATTGTGCGGACATAAAAGACATTGAACCTTATCATCTCTCCTTTCCCAGAAGGAAGCTTTCCTTTTCATCATCCAAACAATATCCTAAAAGAAAATAAATGTTATGTACCCAGTAGCATCTCTCCCCTATTTCTGAAGGGTGGATTGCCTGGATATCTGTCGCTCATCTGTGGTTGCATCCACATATAATCTCTGAACTCCTTAGTTGTAAGCATGTATCTGGCAAAGTAGAAAGCCTCCTCAACTGAAACTTTACCGTCCTTGAAAAATCTCAGATGCGTTGGTCTTCCCCTCTCAAATAATCCTGCTCTAAATCCATCAGCATCTCCTGTTTTTATTCCAGTGAACCAGAGGTATGTAAAAAGCGGACCTGATGTTGTACTTGCATATCCTTTGGTAAACTTGCTTGCACCTGTGATTATAATTCTTCCATTTGCTGGAAGTTTGGAATTGAGCACTGTTGGAAAGTTGAATATAACACGGTTTGCAAAACCACCACTATAGCAGGCATCAACTATAAGACAGAGTTTTGCATGAAGTGGAGAGAGAATTTCTCCAAGTTCATCATCAGACATGACTCCGTCCCACAGTATCAACTCGCTATGCTCCAGTATCTTTCCACCAGTATACTTCTTTTCTTCATCGCCTATTCCGTGGTTAAACATCCATATAAATACCTCACTATCATCATAGGCATTTGCCTTGTCTATAACACCCGCCAGAACCTGTTTTATGTTGTTCAGAGTAGCAGCACCATAGGAAACACCAGATATGCGATCTCCCCTCTCTTGCAACGTTGAGATTCTCTCTCCCTCTCCGTTCTTATCTCTTATCCAACCATCATCAAATAATATTGTTATGTGACTTGCAGGATAATTATAATGTTCTATGAAGTACCTTGCCATCTCCTCTGCAAGCACTAGACCTCCATTTCCCAGCTTTGTTTTGATGTCTGGTCGATTTGCAGATGCAACAAAAACAGCCCATCTGTGAACATTCTGATATTCATCCCGATTATCGATGTAGATATTTAATGAAGCTACATCTGAGTAGGATACATTGTCATAGGCCTTTGCCTGTATCTCATGTTCTCCATTCTCATACTGTGTTGTATCTATCTCAAAACTCCATTTGCTGGAGCCATAGGCCTGCTTCCATTCTCCATTGTCTATCCTAACCTCGATGCTAAGTAAGGAATCGTTTCCATCTGGATCAGTTGCTGTACCGCTTATGGTAAAAATACCCGATACCCTTGCACCATCACTGGGATATTTGATTAAAATTACAGGTTTTTCATTAATTATCTTCTGTTCGAGACAGCCTGAAAATGCTACAGCTGTGAGGATGAAGAGTAATGCAATGGCAAGTATAATGGTTCTTCTGTCCACCATCCATTAATATTTGGAATCTCTGCTTATAAATGCTTTCCTTTACATCCCTTATCCAACATCTCTGAAATGCTCATAACCCATATTCTTTAGTTCCTTTTTTTCTCCATTGGATATAATCGTTATTCTATTTTCCTTTACTACTCTTCCTATTGGAATAAGGGGTGTTTTACTAAACTCCTTTTTTGCATCCTCAAACCTTTCTGGTGGAATTGTTACAAGCAACTCATAGTCTCCACCATAATCTGTGGCTATAGTATACGCATCTATATCCAATCTCTCCGCTACTGAAACAGCAACCTCTGAAATCGGAATTTTCTCTGCATTTAACTCGAATCCAAGGTGGTTCATGGCCATCAGCTGATAAAGCGATGATGCCAGTCCATCAGAGATGTCCATACATGACGTGGCATATTTTGAGAGCTTCCTGCCCTCTTCTATCCTTGGAACAGGGTGTATCAAGCCATCGAGTGATACATTTTCAATTCCATGTCTTAATGCAAGATAACCTGCACCCGCCTTACCAAGACAGCCAGTTACCGCTAAAATATCACTCTCTCTCATTCCTGTCCTAAGGAGTATTTCATCCTTTGATACAATCCCTACTGCCGTGCCTGAAATAGTAAGTTCATTATGTTCTTTTGTATCTCCTCCAATAATATGAATACCATACCTTTCTGCACACTCTCTAGCTCCCTGCATTATTTCCTTTACCGTTGAGCTGTCCATATCTTCAGGCAAACCAAGTGAAAAAAGTAAGCCCAATGGATTTCCACCCATGGCTGCAATATCGCTGAGATTAACAGCAGCAACAAACCACCCTATATCTCTTGCTTTCATTACCTTAGGAATATGCGTTTTTCTTCTCACCATATCAGTTGTTATTAGAAGATAATCTCCATCAATGGGTAGATAGGCACAATCATCTCCAATAAATTCATGCTTTCTATCTATGACTTTACGGATTTCTTCTATAAGTGCCCTTTCTCCTAAATCAGATAGTCTCACATATTCAAACAGCTCTTAGATATTCAAAAAGTTTATCATAACAAGATGATTATAAGATGGCACTGATACCATGGAAAAGATGACCTATGCAAAGAGTGGTGTTGACATATTCAAAGAGGAAAGGGCAATAAAGGGACTTGTCTCAAATATTGTCTTCAACAGAAAAGATATTGGCAGATATATGGGTGGTCATTTTGCAGGATTAATAGATTTTAACGATTGGTTTCTGGTTTTATGTACTGATGGTGTTGGGAGCAAGGTTAAGATTGCGAGTGCAATAAGAAAGTGGGATACTGTAGGGATAGATTGCATAGCAATGAATGTAAACGACGCAATATGTGTAGGTGCAGAGCCAATAGCGTTCGTTGATTATCTGGCAATAGAAGACCCTAACCCTGAGATTACGAGAGAGATAGGGAAGGGATTAGCTAGAGGGGCTGAGATAGCAAATGTTTCTATTGCTGGTGGGGAGACAGCAACTTTACCGGAGATAATAAATGGATTTGACTTAGCTGGGACATGTCTTGGTTATGTGAAAAAGGATGAGCTCATAATGGGAGGCAGAATAGAGCAGGGAGATGTTATAATAGGTTTGGAAAGTAGCGGTTTACACTCTAATGGATTTACCTTAGCAAGGAAAATTGTCGAGAAGAGGGGACTATCATATGATGATGAATTTCCTGATGGATTGTATGAAGGCAGGACTATTGGAGAGGTACTGCTAACTCCAACCAGAATATATGTGAGAGAGATCTTAGATGTTATAAGAAATGTAGAGGTTCACGGTCTTGCTCATATAACTGGTGGGGGAGTAAGGAATCTGCTGAGGTTAAAGGATAATGTAAGGTTTGTTCTTGATGATCCTTTTGATCCTCAACCCATTTTTTCTTTTCTGCAAAGGAATGGAAATGTAGAGGATAAGGAGATGTA
>CAYUOG010000083.1:0-3951 GCA_964446335.1 uncultured Thermoplasmatales archaeon | reverse complement strand
TGACATTTACATTCTATATCCCTTAACACAATGCCGCCCTCCAATATTTCAAATTTTTTTGGAATACTGTATCTTCGTTTTCTATATAACACTTGCTGTTTCATAGATTTTTTAAAAATCTTTCAACTTATTAGAAATAGAAACGCTGTGCACACAGTCATGCCTACTATTCCTGTTATTGTTCCAAACTTCAACCACTCTTTTGTTGTTATACCATGGCCATATCTTTTTGATAATGATACTGTAACCACACCCGCTGAGGAACCGACTGGTGTTATATTGCCGCCCATGCCTACTCCCATGGCGAGAGCCCACCACAGTATGCCTGTGTTATAATCATGCGTCAATGAAGAGACAACAGGAATAAAAGCAGCGGTGATGGGTATGTTATCTACAAAAGATGAAGATAAACCTGCTATCCAGAGTATTACAATCGAGGTTATTAATACATTTGAAGATATTGAGGCTATTCCATTGGCAAGCTCATTCAGTACTCCTGTTTCTTGGAGAGCTCCAACTAAGGCAAATAATGCTATAAAGAAAACAAGAGTTGGCCATTCTACCGCTTTAAAAGCATCTTTGGGTTGTTCAGAAGAGACGATAAGTGCTGTTATACCTCCTGCTAAGGCTATAAACGCTGCGGATATGCCTGTATATGATTCCGTTGCAAACAGTACGATCATTCCAAACAATATGAAAAGATAGTATCTCATCTTCTTTTTGTTTCTTATATATCTAGAAGCCTTAAGCTCCATAATCTCTTCAACATTCTTTGGTCCTTTTTTAATCCATTTTCTATAAACTAACCTTCCTAGTAATGTAGATACGAATAATGCCACTAATACTGGTGGAAAAAGATGAATAATAAAATCGTTGAATGTGTAGCCAGAGGCAAATGCTATCATTATATTGGGCGGATCACCTATCATAGTTCCAACACCACCAACATTGGAAAGTATAGCCTCTCCAAGCATGACTGGTACGGGATTTATATCAAGCATATCTGCAATCTCAACAGTAAGAGGTATAACCAAAAGTATTGTTGTTACATTATCAATGATCATAGAGACAAATGTTGTGATCAAGCTAAGGTATAGAAAAATAAGCCATGGTTTACCTCTGGATAGTTTTATAGCCTCTATTCCAATATATTTAAAGAAACCTGTCTTAGCCATTAAGCCTACATAGGTCATCATTCCAAATAACAGAATAACGACGTTCCAGTCTACATGCTCTATCAAATCTTCAAAACCAAAAAATCCAAATGTATATCCTGCAGAAACCATCATAAATAAACCAAGTAAAGCAGCTGCACTTCTCTCTAATCTTCCGCTAAATATTAATATGTAACTTATTACGAATATTGCTACAGTTATTATCTGCGAGAAATCCGTTTCTTCCACCCCTTTTTTATGCACCTAACGAGTATTACAGGTATCGGAGAATGCGTGCAAACTGCCTGCGTAACATGGCCTATATAATGCCATATAAGGAACTTTCGCCCCGTACCCATTATTATAAGATCATTATCCTTCGCATGCTCAAGCACTTTTTTAACTACATCCCCTGTTTCCAACGTTTTTTTAACATCAATATCCAGAAAAGATGCCTTCCATTCTGCATTTTTTAGAACACGACGGGCATGCTCTACACTTTCTTTATCTTGCATTACATGTAATACCTCAAGATTTGTTTTAAAGGAGGACGAAAATAATATGGCAAAGTTCTTTGCTCTCTCTGATTTTCTCGTACCATCAGTTGCCAACATAACTTTATTTATGGGTATCTTCTCGCATTCACTGGCAAGCGTAAGCACAGGTATAGAGCACCTTTTTAGAACGCTCTTAACTGTAGAGCCCATTCTCTGAGCTGATGCGGTTGCTTTTCTACTGTAGACACGCAAGGCTATGAGATCTGCATCTACTGATTTTGCATACTCAATAATCTTCCTTGAAGGTAGACCCTCAAGAATTCTTGTCTTTACATTATGAATTCCCTCTGATTCGAGCAATCTTTTTCCCCGCGATATTGCTTTTTCTGCACTCTCCTTCATCTCTTTGTAGAGCAGGGTTGTTAGCTGAACACCCCTCTCATAGGTATTGATTACACTTATTACATGAAAATCTGCAAAGGGAAAAGCTCTTGCAACATATCTTATGACATGATCCTCTAGACCATAACCATCTGTCGGAATAACAATCTTCTTTATCACAGCTATACTCTCCTCTCGTTTGCTTAAAGTTAACGTCTGTAAATAAAAGAGTTTTTCGTTGTTAGAGAGTACTAACTCCTCTGAAAGTCCTTACCTTTGCTCTCAAAATACAATCTTTAATAAGTTTATCGATATCTTCTATGGAGCTCTCGAGATCTTTTATTTTATCAAGATTTGCCTTTGTTTCAGGATGTTTTGCAATCATAAAGGAGCAACAATCAGGGTAGGGTTTTATAGAATATTCATAGGTTCCCAACCATTTAGCCAGGTTGACTATCTCGTCCTTGTTCATACCTATCAAAGGTGAAAACACAGGTAAATCAGATGCATCATATATGCAGGAAAGGTTTTCAATGGTCTGTGAGGCAACTTGTCCGATACTATCTCCAGTTACTACTCCTCTTGCCTTCTCTTTTTTGCTTATCTCGTTTATTATTCTAAACATGAATCTTCTATAGACAATCATCCTATACTTGGATGGAATTTTTGCTATTATCTGCCTCTGTATATTCCCAAATGGAATGATGTAAAGCTTTGCACTAAGTTGAATCTCAGCAAGTTTTCTTACAATATCTTCAATCTTGCTCAGTAGAGCCTCTCTAGTTTGCGTTGAGTTATAGATGTGAACAAAAATGATTTTGCAACCTCTCTTCATCATCAAAAAACCTGCTACAGGACTATCAATACCACCAGATAACGAGCATATCAGTTTCCCAGAACTGCCAACTGGCAGACCACCTATGCCTTTGAATATTTCATATCCAACAAAAGCTTCTTTCTCAGAAATCTCAATATGTAAATCAATATCAGGATCTTTTAGCAGAACCTTCTTATCCAGACTTTTAACAATATGCTCTCCAATAATTCTATTTATCTCCTGGGAGTTTTTTTCAAAACTCTTGTTTGACCTGGATGTACTTATCCTGAAGGTATCAAAATCTTTATCCTTCAAAATATCGAGGGCAACTACTTTAATTTCATTTAGATCCAACAGAGCTTTTTTCGCAAACATAAAGCTGGAAATGCCAGGAATCTTTGAAAGTCGATTTATTATTTTATTAGAATTCACATTTTTTTCCAGCTCGCAAATAATTCTCCCATATCTCCTATAAACCTCTTTGATTTCTCCTTTCAAACTCCCCTTGATATTCTCAACCAGCTTATTCTCAAAAAAACTTCTATTCCTGCCTTTAATCCCAATCTCGCTGTAGTGAACAACTATAACTTCCCTATCTTCTACCACGATACCCAAAATTCTACCTTGTTTTATATTTCTTTCCTATCAGTAACCATATTTTCCCACCAATGGAACAAAGGCGCATCCGCCAAGATCTTCTGTTTTTAGTTTTCCTTTGATTTTAACTCCTCTTGTTAATGTTGAAAACATCCTTCCAACAGGAATAACAATTATTCCTCCCTCCATAAGTTGCTCTTTCAACGGTTCTGGAATAGAGGGAGCTGCACAGGTAACGTATATTCTATCATAGGGTGCATATTCAGGTAATCCTAGAGAACCATCGCCAGTAATGACAGTTACGTTGTCAATTCCAGCTCTCTTAAGATTCTCTCTTGCCCTTTCGGCAAGTTCTGTAATTCTTTCAATGCTATATACGTGCCCTTTCTCCCCTATGATTTTTGCAACAACTGCTGCATGATATCCAGAGCCAGAGCCAACTTCGAGAACCTTTTGACCTTCCTTCAGATCCAATGTTTCACACATTATTGCAACCATGTGAGGT
>CAYUOG010000082.1:1769-3957 GCA_964446335.1 uncultured Thermoplasmatales archaeon | reverse complement strand
TTCTCTTATCGCCGTCATCACTGCCTCGTTGCACACCGCGGCTATGTCTGCACCGGTGTATCCCTCTGTTTTCTCAGCCAGCTCATCTATATCAACATCATCTGCAAGTGGTTTGTTTCTTGTGTGGATTTTGAATATCTCTTTTCTCGCTTCCTTGTCTGGTGGCGGTATGTATATCAAACGGTCGAATCTTCCTGGTCTCAACAGAGCTGGGTCTATTATGTCTGGCCGGTTTGTTGCTGCTATAACCGTTACATCCCTTAGCTCCTCTAAACCATCCAGTTCCGTCAGCAGTTGACTTATAACTCGTTCCGTTACATGGCTGTCATTTGATCCACCTCTCACTGGCGCTATTGCATCCATCTCGTCGAAGAACACTATGCATGGTGCCGCCTGTCTTGCTTTTCTGAAGGTTTCTCTCACCGCTTTTTCGCTTTCTCCAACCCATTTGCTTAGGAACTCTGGTCCCTTAACACTTATGAAGTTCGCCTCGCTTTCTGTTGCTACAGCCTTTGCGAGGAGTGTTTTTCCTGTTCCGGGTGGACCGTAGAGCAGTATGCCCTTTGGTGGTTTCGCTCTCATGTGAGCAAAGAGTTCACCGTATTTGAGAGGCCATTCTACAGCCTCTTTTAACTCCTGTTTTGTTTTCTTCAAGCCACCTATATCACTCCATCTAACGTTTGGTGACTCTATTATCACCTCTCTCAGTGCGGATGGACTCATGGATTTGAAGGCATCGTAGAAGTGTTTTTCTTTAACCTCTAGTTTGTTTAGAATCTCACCAGGTATCTCCTCGCTTTCAAGGTCTATTTCTGGTAGAATCTCTCGTAGTGCTCTCATTGCTGCTTCTTTACATAACGCCTGCAAATCTGCACCAGAGTAACCATGGGTCATGTCGGCTAGTTTGTCAAGGTTTACATCCTCTGCCAGTGGCATTCCACGGGTGTGGATTTCAAGGATTTCTTTTCTCCCTTTTTTGTCCGGTATTCCTATCTCTATTTCTCTATCGAATCTTCCTGGTCTCCTTAGCGCCGGGTCTATTGCGTTGGCTCTGTTGGTTGCTGCTATCACTATAACCTTTCCTCTCTCCTTCAATCCATCCATGAGTGCTAGGAGTTGAGCCACCACTCTCCTTTCAACGTCACCATGTACCTCCTCTCTCTTTGGCGCTATCGAGTCTATTTCATCTATGAATATGATGGATGGTGCATTTTCTGTTGCCTCGTTGAATATCTGCCTCAGATTTTCTTCACTCTGTCCATAGAATTTACTCATTATCTCCGGTCCACTTAAAGTAAAGAAGTTTGCGTTTGCCTCGTTTGCTACTGCTTTAGCAATCAACGTTTTTCCTGTACCAGGAGGTCCGTAGAGTAAAACACCTTTTGGTGGCTCTATACCAACCTTTTCAAACAACTCCGGATGTTTGAGCGGCAGCTCTATCATCTCCCGTACCTGTTTTATTTCATCGCCTAATCCACCTATGTCTTCGTATGTTACATGGGGTATCTTCTCTTCACCGGCTTTGGCTGTTTTTTCGCTGACTGTTATCAATGTTTCTCTTTGTATAATAGTAGCCTCGCTAACCGGTTTGATGTTGGTTACAACAAGGTCTACCTTTCTACCCATGACGTTGAGCTCTATTATATCCCCTCTTGTTACCACTCTGCCTTCAAGTATCTGTGAAAGGTACTCCTCTCCTCCAACGATTCTTAAATCCTCGGTTGGAGCAAGCGTTATCTTTTCAGCGTTACGTGCTGTAACCTTTTTTACCTTAACCTTGTCATCTATCCCGACACCAGCATTTCTTCTAACGGTACCATCTATTCTTATTACTCCAGTACCATAATCCTCAGGGTAACCTGGCCATACTATGCAAGCTGTTTTCTTTTTACCCTCAACTACAATTGCATCTCCAGCGGTTAAACCCATTTCTTCTGCTACGGCGCCATCTATTCTCGCGATGCCTCTTCCTACATCTCTTGATTTCGCCTCTGCTACTTTTAGATACTCTTTTTCTACCATAATCTCACCTCCTAATTTTTTTAATAAAATCAAAGAAAAAGGGTTAAGGAGATTATTTGATTTTAACCCTCTTTCCGCGTTTCTTTGGCTTCACCTTTTTCAACGTTATGTCCAGTACACCGTTGTTGTAGTTCGCCTCTGCCGAGTCTGGATCAACCTCGCAGGG
>CAYUOG010000082.1:0-1669 GCA_964446335.1 uncultured Thermoplasmatales archaeon | reverse complement strand
CTCATTCTTCTCTGCATGTTTCTGAAGTACTCCTCGAACTCGTCAAATATGTCTGGATAATCTCTGCTCCATCTTCTGGACCAGAAATCATCGAACCAATCATCGAAAGGATCTTCGTTTCTTCCTTCTCTTCTAAACGGCCATCTGCTTCCAACCATTTATATCACCTCCTTTGGTTAAGGTTATTGTTATATCTCCCACCAACAATATAGTATATAGACAAGCACTACTATATAAATTTTTCTATTAAGTAAAGAGTGTCGAAAAGCGAATTGAAGCATCTATTAGTTTTATAAATTTTATAGGGGAATACCTTAAGTTGCTAATCTCAATATTTGCCAACATAAATTTTTATACAATCTATCTATTATCAATAAACGGTGAAAAAATGAAAACTGTAAGCATTTTTGCTATCTTTGGAGCTGTTGTAATGCTGTCTATGGCCTTTGTTGGACCAGTGACAGCAAAAGAATGTAATGTGGTACAGATCTTAGAGGAGAGATTATCTAAAATAAAGGGTAACGATATATCTCTGTATGAAATTTTACCTGCATATTCTTGGCCAGTAAGCTTACTTGAAATTGTATTTGTAGCAATCGTACTGTGGTTAATGTGGCGATAAATAATCAGATAGTACAGTAAGGTTAAACTAGAGTGTTATCGTTCAATATCAAGGCAGAGGAACATAGGTTTTTCTTTCTTCCAATTAAATTTTTTATTACACTCCTTCCAATCCCCCTCTCTTTACATCTCGCGTCCTTCCTATTTGTTAACACATTATATAGACCCGTATAAGATAAAGACTTTTTGTAGGTTGTTAACGTTTATATCTCGTGAGAAAGTTATATAAACATCTCCACCTTTTTGTTTACTGGGGATATCGTATGGAGGAAAAAACCATCAAGACAGATAATGTTGGGAAAATGATTCTAGATGATCTTACCGCAACAACCACAGAGGATGAGCTGGCTTTCTTCATGAACAAATTCAACTTAGATGTTGATACTCTTGAAACCATGCCCGCCTTTGAAGAACATGTAAAGCACATAAAAACAAGAGAATAGTTGTTTCTTTCGATTTTACGAAATACATATAAACAGAAAGTGGATACCAACAACTGGAGGGTAAAATGAATATTGAACGCTTATTCTCTGAAAGAACAAAAGGTATGCGTCCCTCAGAAATCAGAGAACTGCTCAAACTTACCCAGAATCCTGAGATTATTTCCTTCGCTGGTGGTTTACCCAATCCCAACTCTTTTCCTATAGATGAGATGCAGGAAGTGTGTAGATGTGTTCTCCACAGATATGGAAAGCAGGCTTTACAATATAGCCCAACAGAAGGCATAAGACAGTTAAGAACAAATCTGGCACTCAGGGCAAATAAAGATGGAATAGACGCTACCTCAGACAATGTTCTTATAACCAGTGGCTCACAGCAAGGTCTAGATGTAATAGGTAGAATCTTCTTGAATCCTGGTGACACAATAATGGTTGGTCTTCCGAGTTATCTGGGGGCAATAAACGCCTTTAGAAGTTATGAGATAAAATTCGAGGGGATTCCTTTAGATAAAGATGGGATGCAGGTTGATTTAGTTGAAGATAAAGTAAAAGAGCTTCTGAAGAAAGGAATAACTCCAAAGTTTATCTATGTCATACCGACCTTCCAG
>CAYUOG010000081.1:0-3984 GCA_964446335.1 uncultured Thermoplasmatales archaeon | reverse complement strand
TTGGTTAACATCCAAGGTTTTTCATACTCAGGTTTTATTACAGCAACAACAGCATCATCAGAGTAACTCCAGTCATGCAACGCTATCTTCGAAGCGATACTATAAGGATCATCATCTTCGATAACTGTGGTGTTTCTAGACGACCACTGTTCAACCTTACTCTCTGGTACATTTATAAGTGTCATACCATCGAGTTTACCGTTACAATAGCTCATCCAATCCTCCATAAAATAATCCAAACCCTGACGAGCATTCAAACTTCTCTCCTTATCTTCCTTTACAGGATAAGGATCCTGATAAAAAAGCAAAGGATGGGAAAACAACCTATTATCATGCTTAAAAACAGCAGTTGGAACAGCAGCTAAATACGCATAATCATCCAAAAAACTATCTTCATCAAAATTCACAAAAGTAGCCTTTTTCAACGGCACAACAGCCATATATGATGGTCCTTTATCAAAACCATTCAGATATGATGTATCAGTGGCTTTTATGATTGGCAATAGCTGCCCAATTGAAATCATACTCACTATCAACAGTACTAAAAAACATCTGTTTTTGCTCATTTTTTTAACCATAATCTTCCCCCTAAAGTTATGTAAGTTAACTTTGCTTCATAGGTTGTAGTTTTAAATATTTTTAAATATTTTTAATATATAAGTATTTATTCAACATATATATAATTTATTATAAATTTACATAATAATTCAAAATTTAAAAAAAATAAAAAAGATGAAGTGTTATTGAGTTTAGATTTTTTAAATTTTTATTTTTTGGTTTCACGTCTACGGATAGTTATTCCAGATATTATGATCACAAGTATGATCACTATTGCTAATATGACCCATGCTAGTATTTCAAGTTCCGGCTCTTTTTCATGAGGGTAGCCAGTAGCACCAAATGGAGCATGTCCACCCAGATTTAGCTCATTATCATAACAAAGTGGTTTGGTTTCTTCTCTTGTCCAATAGTTAGCATCACTGTATTCTGTACTAGGAACATACATACGTAAATCTGGGTCACCAAAGTAACAAACGTTGTTAAGTATATCCCACCACCACTGTGGTGGATCTGTAAGATATAATATACCTACATGACCAATACCTTTAGTATAAGCCTCACCAACAGTGTCACCGCAAATTATATCCCGTGGTATAGATTGCGCCCAGAAGGAAGCATACCATGAGGTTGACCAGGGATCTATAACCTGGAACACTGAACCATGTCGTATCATAGTAAGATGCATGTATTTATATGCTGGTAGGCATGCAGTGTTAATCCATCCACATGAATGAATGTTCTTTAACATATCATCTAAAACGTAACCAGTAATTCCACCCATAGCTATATTTGATATCGTATGTGAATTAACCATTCCATCTTTGTATAACGTATTATCTCTCCATCCTTTTGGAAGGAACCATTTTAATATAGGAATCTTGGCCAATAAATTCGCAATTGGTCTTTCGGAAGGCCAGAAATCTTCTCCTGTTGGAAATAAACCTCTCAGATTTGGGTTTCCAAGAAATGCTGGTAAGAAACCATGTGCCTCCATAGTCATTGTATCCGGGTTTTCAGTGGAACCCAGATACCATTCATAACATCTCCATGGGTTAGATTCTTTCGTGTATCCTAATCTATTACTTAAAATACCTGGTAACGCCGTTGCTAAAAAACTATCTTTGGCACCCCAAGTATATACAAACCCACTATCTGGGCTATTACCATGAGTAGCTAATACCCACAATACAACGCCTTTGTTTAAATTACCTGTTATAGCCTCATTACTACTGGAAAATACACTATCATATCCGCCTTTTTCCGCATAAAACGGAATTACCTCACTCTGCGCCATATCTGGCCAGATGGCACCTTCTTTTCCTGTAGCACCATCATCAATTGCGTTGTTAGATTCAGTGACACCTGGTACAATGTTGTCTGCACTTTTGTATCTAAATCCATAATATTTCTCAAATTGTTCATTGAGTTTATGTTGATAAGATATATATGATTGTAAAATAGGATATCTGA
Source organism: uncultured Thermoplasmatales archaeon (assembly GCA_964446335.1). Lineage (GTDB taxonomy): Archaea > Thermoplasmatota > E2 > DHVEG-1 > B18-G2 > CAYUOG01. The sequence continues at coordinate 1,953 of CAYUOG010000081.1, read as the reverse complement.
ATATTTCTTCTTTGGATTTCTCGATGATCTTTAATCCAAACTGGCCCCAGGGGATCATATTACGTCGAACGCTTTTACTACCTTGAATTAATTTAACACCGTCAGAATTTAACGCAGGATTTTCAAAGATAAGCGCTGGGTAAAACATGTTACGAGCAATCCAATAGGCAGTATCTACCGGTGTTCCGAAGAATCTACCAGGTTTTGCTTTGCCAGCAAAAGCACGATCCCATGGTGCACCTATGTTGAACTGCCCAGCTATGGTAATCATCGATTCCATGCCTTCTTTGTCAAAACCCTGCTTTTTTAGGAAATCATATACTCGTTTACCAGTTAAATACATCTCAGCAGTTGTTGGTGACGAGGTAATCGGGTTGTATGAGCCTCCCTTGTTCCAGAACTCGTTATGCCATACCACAGCTGAGGAAAGTTCAGGGTGATTCTCCACAAACAACACAGGGCTTCCATGATGAGCAGCACAGTATGCAGCTGGACCAACAAATAATGCGGCTCTAGTTTCCTCTCCGGGTTTAAGCTCTGCAACATACCATTGAGTCCATGGATCTAGAGTAGAAAATATTACATCATTCTGACCAGTTAGATCCATTATAGCCCTGTATATTTGTGTATGTTCTGTGTACTCTTTTTTGATATCAGCGACAGTATTTATCTCATCTCTAACCTTATTTTTTAGATGTCCACCAATATCTACTATATATACCTCTCTGACCCCGAGTTTATAAAGAGCATCAACGGTTTCTTGAGATACCTTTGATGGGGATGTATATAGTAATGGAGCATTTAAATTACTTGCAAGAACAGCTCCTTCAGTAGCGGAAGTTAAAGAAGCACTTTCATCTTTTGAAAAATTTTGCTGCCAACTATATTCAACCTTGAAGTTTGTAGGTGTGGTAGTTTCATCTAAACTAAAAACACTCACAGAATAAGATTCCCCAGGTAAACACTCGCCAAGTTGATCCAGATGTATCTCCTGAAAATCAACGTTTTCTTCAGATGCAGAAATAATTTCTTCACCACCTGGTCCTATAAGTGAAAAACCAAGACAAACTCCTGGGTTATCCCAAGTCAATTTAAAAGTTGCATCTCTACAACCAAATGGTGGATTTTCCGGTATTTTAACTTCTATACCAGGAAACATCGTAATATCAGTACGGTACACAACACCTTTTATCATGTTTTTTAGTATGTCCATAAAATTTCCATTTTTTTCAATACGACCAGCGAAAGTTGGAATGTCGGTTATACCTAATCTCCATGATCCACTTGTATAAACGTAAGATTCTGCCCTTTCTTTATCCATACCTCCTATGTTCCAGCCTTGAGTAACTGCAACTAGCATCCATTCATCATTATATCTACAATAAATCTGAGAATCAGGATCTGCAGTAGGAATAACCACGTGGATACCTATAGGTAATGCAGATTCAGTTGGTGTACCAACTTCAAAGCAAGACCACCAGGTACGGGATTTGAGATACTTATATCCTTCAGGAACTTCAAAATCATGAAAACGGGGGACTATATTGTCTAGTTCATTTGTATAAAATGATTTTTGAATGATTTCTTTATCTGCAGGGAGTGTTCCTTTAAGCTCCGCATTGAGAACATTATCCGGTTTAGTGAAATCCTTATCTATTACTGCTATTACTGCGCTATCTGAGTAAGACCAGTCTAGTAATGCTATCTTGTTGGCTATATCATATGGGTTGTTTCCATTAATAGTTACATATTGTCTAGCCTTCCATTGATTGATATCATTTTTATTCACGTTGATAAGTGTCATCTGATCAAGCTTACCATTACAGTAACTCATCCAGTCTTCCATGAAATAATCCAAACCCTGACGAGCATTCAAAGAACGCTCTTTATCATCCTCAACAGGATAAGGATCCTGATAAAAAAGCAAAGGATGGGAAAACAACCTATTATCAT
>CAYUOG010000080.1:0-4020 GCA_964446335.1 uncultured Thermoplasmatales archaeon | reverse complement strand
CTTATACTTTTCTATGATCTGCCACCATCGATCAGGGTTTGGGTAGTTTGGTGCCCCTTCATAAATAATCGAGGTAACTCCAAGTATCAGTGGTGCATAAACGATATAACTATGACCTGTAACCCATCCTATGTCTGCTGCACACCACCATATATCACTATCTTTCAAGTCAAAAACCCATTTTAGTGTGGTTGCAATTCCAACCGCATAACCTCCGTGTCTATGTATAATACCCTTTGGTTTGCCAGTTGTACCAGAAGTATAGAGGAAATAGAGAGGATCATTTGCATCCATCTTCTCTGTCTCGCACTCTTCAGGCTGACCTTCGACAATCTCGTGCCACCATAGATCTCTTCCCTCCGTCCATGGTATTTCGTTGCCTGTTCTCTTGTAAACTATACAATGCTCCACACTTGGCGCCTCTTTTAATGCCTCATCTGTCTGCTTCTTTAGAGGTACGGTCTTTCCTCGCCTGTAAAATTCATCACAAGTAATAACAACTTTTGCTTCACAATCATTTATTCTGTCTCTAAAAGCTAACGCACTAAAACCTGAGAAAACTACAGAATGTATTGCTCCTATCTTCGCACATGCAAGCATTGCAATTGGCAATTCTGGTATCATTGGAAGATAAATACCTACTCTATCGCCCTTCTTAACACCAAGCTCTTTCAATGCATTTGCAAGTTTGTTGACCTCAACATAGAGATCATGATATGTAAGTTTCCTTGTATCTCCAGGTTCTCCCTCGAAGATATAAGCAATCTTATCTCTATTCCCGTTTTCCATGTGCTTATCAAGAGCATCGTGCACAATATTGTACTTTGCACCTACAAACCACTCAGAGTAAGGTGGATTCCATTCCAATACCTTTTTGGGTGGCTCGTACCACTCAACAACGTCTTTAGCAACCTCCCCCCAGAACCATTCTATATCTTTAGCCTTTTCCAGCAATTCATCGTAACTCTTTATGCCATGCTCATCCATCCATTTCTTCACATTGCTCTCATTCACCAGCTTCTCCGGCGGATTAAACAGTCTATTCTCCTCCAAAAGAACGGCTATATTCTGCTTGTTTTCATCTGCCATAACACATCACCTTTGATACCCGAGGTGGCGTAATATTGAACAGATATTTATACTATTCTATTGTCCCTCAGATATTCCTCTACAATTTTTATTGCACAGAATTTTCCACACATAGAACAAGTAGATGGATCCTCATGAGGTGGAGCTCTCTTTCTATATCTCTTTGCCTTCTCTGGATCTATACACATCTCAAACATCTTTTTCCAATTAAGAGATTCTCTTGCTTTACTGAATTCGTTGTCTACATCCACATCTATACCCCTTGCAAGGTCAGCAGCATGAGCTGCAATTCTAGCTGCAATAACACCTTCTCGTACATCATCTTTATCAGGTAGAGAGAGATGCTCCGCTGGAGTAACATAACATAGAAAGTCTGCACCATAATATCCAGCTAATGCTCCTCCAATTCCAGCAACAATGTGATCGTAACCTGGAGCTATATCTGTAACCAATGGACCTAAAACAAAATATGGCGCTCCCCTAGTGACATTTTTCATTATCTCTATGTTAGCTTTTATGTGACTTAAGGGCATATGACCGGGACCTTCTACCATTACTTGTACACCTTTCTCCCTAGCTCTTTCTACCAATTCTCCAATTATCAAAAGTTCCTGAAACTTTGCCCGATCGTTGGAGTCATGGGTTGCACCAGAGCGCATTCCATCTCCAAGACTTAGCGTTAGATCATACTCCTTTGCTATCTCAAGCAGATAATCAAATTCCTTGTACAGAGGGTTTTCTTCATCATTATGCAAAATCCAGGCCATGTGAAATGCTCCACCTCTAGAAACCATTGGGACAATTCTCTTCTGTTTCTTCAATCTCTCAACACTTTCTCTGATAACTCCAACATGTGCAACTGCAAAATCTACTCCTTGTTTTGCCTGATGTTCAAAGGCTTTGAACATATCATCTGCAGTCATATCTACTATTGCTCCTCTCTTTTTTGCTGCCTCTATCCCAGCCTGATATATCGGAACAGTTCCAAAAGGCAGGTTAACAATCTTCAGAAGTTTTTCCCTTATCTCATCAAGATCTCCACCAGTGGAGAGATCCATTACCGCATGGGTACCTGCCTCAATAGCAACTTTTGCTTTTGCTATCTCATTTTCTATATCACACTGCTCACGTGATGTTCCTATATTTGCATTTACCTTGACTCTCAGTCCTTCTCCTATTCCAACAGGTTTTGGCTTATGCAACTCATTGTAAGGTATAACTATCCTTCCAGATGCTACCCTTCTTCGGATTATTTCAACATCTATCTTTTCTTCCTTGGCAACTCTCTTCATCTCTTCAGTCGTAACTCCACTTTTAGCTAACGAAATTTGAGTCATTTCAATGCCCACATAGATTAGTGGTATTAATACTTATCATAGTCAAAACCTTATTATTAATAACACATATACAATTCGATATGAAAGTAATCAAAGCACTGTGGGAATTAACCCGTCTAGAACATGGAATAATGATAATTATAGCGATTCTTGTTGGCTATTTTATCGCAAATCAGAGCATCTATCTTAACATAACAAAGATTGTTTTTGCCTTTTTAACTGGTTTACTTTTAGAAGCAAGTACTTTTGCTCTCAATGATTATTTTGATCTTGAGATAGATAGAAAAAACAACAGAATTGATCGTCCTTTGGTTAGAGGAGACCTCAAACCAAAAACAGCTCTAATGGTATTTTTTATTCTTTTTCCACTAGGCATTATCTCGTCTTTTATGGTTAATCTGTATTGCTTTTTGATAGCTCTTATCACAGCATTCTTTGCAGTACTATACGATACTAAGATGAAGAAGATCAAGCTCATTGGCAATGCCTATATCGCATATATCATGGTAATTCCCTTTGTGTTTGGTGCTGTCGCAGCATCTTCTACCATTCCTACCACAATCTGGATTCTTGTTTCCATGGCATTTCTCTCTGGTATTGGTAGAGAAATAATGAAAGATATTATGGATTTGAAAGGTGATAAGGAGCAAGGAGTTAAATCTCTTCCAATGTATGTCGGAGAAAGGGGATCATACATTGTAATCTCATTACTTTACATCACTGCAGTTTTGCTCAGTTTCGTTCCTTTTTTACTTGAAACTCCATATTACAGAGATATTTTCTATTTAGGAATAGTCATTATAGCAGACATTATATTTATGGTAATAGCAGCGGGTCTTATTATAAATAAACATCCCGATGTGAAATTATATAGAAAGGCAACCCTTATTGCCATGCTGTTTGGATTAATTGCCTTTCTTGCGGGATCAATTGTATAGGAAAGTATATCAATCCAACTAAAAATATACAATAAGATTTATATAGCTGTAGTTATAATATATATTGTGGATGGGGGAGTGCCTGATTTTTCATCTCTCCTCACCACCTCCACATTAGGCTTCCCCATCCGCTTTCCTCTATTTAGAAGTGCCTTTCAATGTAGTCTACAACGGATTCAAATATAATTTTACCATCCCCATAACTATCTGCTCTATTGCCACGTGTCCAATCCGGATGCTGATATCTGTAAAATACCCTCTCTGGATGGGGCATCATACCAAACACATTTCCCATGTAATTGCATATTCCAGCTACATTTGATATCGAACCATTTGGATTCCATGGGTAGCCTGCATAGTTTCCATCTGGATCAACGTATCTAAAAACGATTTGATCATTGTCCTCCAATTGTTCTATCCATTTGTTCTGTTCATTCAAAGGAAAAACTAGTTTCCCTTCAGCATGAGCACTCGGTATAAGTCTTATTTCACCTCTCTCGATATTTCTTGTAAAGATACATTTTCCCCTATTTTCATGTTTTAGTAGGGTTGGTCTGCACTCAAATCTGTTGGAATCATTTGTCATCAAGCATGCCTTAGGATATTCACTTATAACTTTATCAATTCCAGGAAGTAGTCCCAATTCAATTAATACC
>CAYUOG010000079.1:0-4105 GCA_964446335.1 uncultured Thermoplasmatales archaeon | reverse complement strand
GCGTTCTCAAACATACTCATGTTGTTAAAAAAACAATAAACCTGTTCAAAGGGTTCACACCATTCTAAAAGCTTCTTCAAATCCTTCTCAGTGTAATCATAATAATACATTCTTTTACCAGGAGGAGAACCATGTAGTCTAAAATAAGCTGTTTCCCTGGTCACAGGTTGCCTACCAAAGGGGTCTACACCATGGATGAGACCACATTTTTTACAAACCTCTGAAACCATTTCATCAGTCCACTCTTTTCCCCTTGGCTCCCAAACAAAACAGAAACCAGGGTTTCTTACTTTCCTGAAAAAAATGGTGATGTTCTCAATGTTTTCATCTGTTGGTTTAAAACTTGCTGGACATTGAAACAAAACATACCTCGCCTTCAACACAGAGCAAACCTTTTCCGTTTCCATCCATGCCTTAAAAACCTCCTCCGTCTGCTGGAAAAAACCATAGTTACCGGGTTCACCAAACAACTCCCCTCTGAAACGTTTATACGTTGGACTGCTCACAGGATGCGTGATACCCTGCCAGGCTTTCACCGTAAATTCAAAATCTGGAGGTGAAAAAGAAAGCCATCTCTCAGCGGTTTTAATGGAAGGAAGCTGATAAAAGGTGCTCTGCAGTTCGACAATGTCGAATTCTGAAAAATATTCCTTCATTCCCTTTGGAAAGCCACAGCAGCCTATCCTGATATTCATTACTTGTATATTGTAACAGGGATTTATTAAAAATTTGAATAGCACATATGAGATAAAAAAACCTATATATATTGTAAATACTATTCTAAGGTAGATAAGGTAGACGGGATGCAAAAATAAGATTCGTTACACATTAGTTTATATTGTAGAAGGTGGATGGGATGAAAAATCAGATAAAGATGAAGATGGTGGTGAGGCCTATTGAGTAATATCTCATTATCTAGGAATGAAGTCAATGAGGATATCAAGATGAAGTTAATTGAAATAGAAAAATACATCGATGAAGTTTTCCCCAACAAGACAAAAATCAAGGTTATACCAGATCTACGTGCTATAGATGAAATATTATCAGAAGATTTCAAAAACAGAAAGGCAACAAAAATTCCAAAAAGGAGCATATTTGGGCGGCCTTTAAAAAAACCTGTCTTTTCCCCAACTAGAGATACGGACAAACAACCTATAAAGGAAAAGACAAAAAAAGAAGAAATGCTAGAGAAAAGGGAGAAAAAAAGGCTTTTTAAGATAGAAAAAAAAGAGAAGCGGATAAATCCCGCAGAAATGCCATTTAGAGAAGTACTTCAGAAAGATGAAGATACTACCTCTAAAGAAACAGTTGACCAAACAGAAGAAAAGCAAACTACGACAGGAGACATAAAGATACAAGCAGAGAGCTCAACTGTAACAAAGACAGTTAAAGAAGTTGAAAAGTTGGAAAAAGAAGGAGGAGCAGCAATAAAAAAGTTGGATATCAGGAAAGATTCTACAAAGCCAGACAAATCCTTTTTCAAGCCGATTGAGGATAGTGCACAGGAAAAATTAGATGAAACTGTTCCATTAAAACTTAAAGAGTCTAAAAAAGCAGAGAAAGAAAAGAATGATAAAAAACTTGTCAAAGTATTTAAAAAGTCGAGAGTCAGAAAAGCTCTAAAGAGGGAAAAAGAGAGTGAAGATAGGACTATAAAACCTCTTGTCGATCTTTCGATGAAAAATTTTATAAGCGAGCTCATTCAAGAAGAAAAAGAAGAAGGAAAAAAGGATCTTATAGATGTAGAAGAAAAAGAGGAGAAGAAGGAGTTAGACATCCCTTCAAAGGAGGAACTAGTGGAGCATGTTCTATTTGATGAAGATGATCCTTTTTTCTTTGATGAGTCTGTACAATTACCTTCAGCCAAAGAAGAGGAGGAAATTTCTAAATTCTCTGATGATGTTGAACTGCCTAGGGAATCACTCCAATTCCAACCTTACGTAGAGTTTCAGTCTGCAGATGAAGAGATAAATGTTCCCGTTGAAAGTGATGAATTTGAAGAAGTTGATTTTTATCCGCTGTATCAACCATTTGCATATGTAAAGATACTACGAGAGAAAAAAACGGTTGACAAGATATATGCCCTTTTGGAACCGGAGCTTTCAGAAGAAGAACAAGATATACTCAATTTCCTAAATGATACACTTTCATCCACGGCAAAACTAGAAATTGAAAAACTTGAAAAGATGAGTGCAGAGAAGTATCTCGAAAACGAGCTTAATCAGATTATCTCAGATTATAAGTTATCAATAAGCGAAGAAACTAAACAAAAAATAATGTACATAATGAAGAGGGATCTGGTAGGATATGGAAAGATAGATGCGCTTATGAGGGATCCAAACATAGAGGATATTTCCTGTGATGGTGCAAATATACCAGTGTTTGTCTATCATAGAAAGCACGGCTCTCTAAGAACAAATATCAATTTCAAAAACGAGGAGGAGTTGGCCTCTTTTGTTATCAGATTGGCACAGAAGTGTGGAAAGCATATAAGCATAGCTGAACCAATGCTTGATGCGACAATGCCAGATGGTTCTAGGATACAAATGACACTAAGTACTGAAATTACAACTAAAGGTTCTACGTTTACCATAAGGAAATTTAGAGCTGTCCCCTATTCTCCCATAGATCTTGTGAAGATGAATACTCTATCTCCTGAGATGCTTGCTTATCTTTGGATTCTTGTAGAAAATGGAGCAAGTGGTATATTTGCTGGAGGTACTGCATCTGGTAAAACAACAACCCTCAATGCTATCTCTCTGTTTATACCAAGAGAGGCAAAGATTGTGTCCATAGAGGAAACCAGAGAGATTAATCTGCCTCATCCAAACTGGATTCCTGGAGTAACCAGAGTTGGATTTGGAGAGGTAGTGGCAGATAAGACTGTTGGCGAGATTGATATGTATGATTTGATGAAGGCTGCATTGAGACAGAGGCCAGAATATATAATTGTAGGAGAAATAAGAGGGAGGGAAGCTTATGTTCTTTTCCAAGCCATGGCTACTGGTCATACTACCTATTCAACGATGCATGCTGATTCACCACAGTCTCTAGTTCACAGATTGGAAGGCAAGCCAATAAACATACCGAGAATAATGCTTCAGTCCCTTGATTTTATCTGTTTTCACACCACAACAAGGGTGAAGGATAAAAGAGAAAGAAGACTCGTTAAGATAGTCGAGATGATAGATATAGATCCAAGGACAAAGGAATTGATCACAAACGAAGTATTTAGTTGGGATTCTATAAATGATACTTTTAAGTATTCTGGTAGGAGTTATTTACTAGAAGAAATTCGAGTGGAAACAAATATGAGCAAATATGAAATTCAGCAGGAATTGAATAACAGAGTGAAAATAATAAATTGGATGGTTAAAAATAATTTAAACTCAATAAGAGATGTAGTCCAAATCCTAAACGAATATAAAGACAATCCCGAAGAAATTTTGAAAAGGGTAGAGAGTAATGCCTAAGAAGATAGCGATATGCCCGGCATGTCATACAAAGGTAGTTGTAGAAGGCGAGGTTGGAGAGAAGGTAGTTGTTACTTGCCCTACTTGTGGAAGAAAGGGAACTGTTTCCTTTGACACCAACTTCGAAGAATTAGATTTCTATCCGGTCAACGAACCTTTTGCATATGTCAAGATTCTTAAAGATTTAAAAACACTGGATAAGTATTATAAACTCCTTGAGCCACCTTTATCAAAGGATGAGGCAGAGATATTGCAGTTTGTGTATGATACTCTCCTGCATACTCTTGATGTTAGTCTTGAAGAGGTTAACAAAAGAGAGGTAGGAAATTTTTTAAAGACGGAAATAGAGAAGATATTAAAGGACTATGAGATAGAGCTGAGTGAGCAGTCTAAGAAGAAGATATTTTATTACATAGAGAGGAACACAATAGGATATGGAAAGATAGATGCGCTTATGAGGGATCCAAACATAGAGGATATCTCCTGTGATGGACCAAAGATACCTGTGTTTCTCTATCACAGAAAGTATGGTTCGCTAAAAACAAATGTGGTATTTGAAAATGAAGATGAGCTATCATCTTTTGTTATCAGATTGGCACAGAAGTGTGGAAAGCATATAAGCATAGCTGAAC
>CAYUOG010000078.1:0-4115 GCA_964446335.1 uncultured Thermoplasmatales archaeon | reverse complement strand
CTGATATTTTATCAAGAGACATAAAAGAATATCTTATCCAACAAAAAGGATTTCCAATAGTAGTAGAGATTCCAAGTAAGGAAAAAGAAAAGGCCGAGCACATAGATCACATCTCTCTGTTGATTAAACGTGCCGTTGGCGTCGATATAGAGAGAAAAGCGTTATAGGAGGTAGAATATGGCCACAAGGAGTGAAGGAAGGATTATAAAGATATCTGGTCCGGTTATCGAAGCAAAGGGTATGAGAGGAGCGAAAATGTATGATGTTGTCGGGGTTGGCGATGAGAATCTTATTGGGGAGATTATAAGACTAAACGAGGATGTTGCGACCATTCAGGTTTATGAAGAGACATCTGGATTAAAGCCAGGAGAAAAGGTTCTTTCAACAGGTGCACCTCTTTCTGTTGAGCTTGGCCCAGGACTTTTGAAAAGTATTTTTGATGGAATTCAGAGACCTCTTCCACAGATCAAGGAAGCTACCGGTGATTTTATAGAGAGAGGAGTGGACATTCCTGCACTTGACAGAAAAAAGAAATGGAAATTTAAGCCAATTATCAAGAAGGGAGACAAGGTAGTTAGTGGCGATATTCTTGGGGAGGTTCAGGAGACCCATCTTATTGTCCACAAAGTGATGGTTCCTCCCGGCATAGAAGGAGCAGTTGAAGAAATTGTTGATGATGGAGATTATACTGTTACCGACGACATAGCAACAATCAAAACAAAGGATGGAAAAGTTAAAGTTCAGATGATGCAGAAATGGCCTGTTAGAAAAGGAAGACCCTATGTTAAAAGATTGGAACCTACAGTCCCTCTAATCAGCGGGCAGAGGGTTATTGATACTTTTTTCCCTATTGCGAAGGGAGGTACTGCTGCAATACCTGGAGGTTTTGGAACGGGAAAGACAGTTACCCTTCATCAGCTTGCTAAGTGGAGTGATGCACAGGTTGTTGTATACATTGGCTGTGGTGAGCGTGGAAATGAGATGACCGATGTTTTGAGAGAGTTTCCGGAACTCAAAGATCCAAGGAGTGGAAAACCTCTTATGGAAAGAACTGTGCTCATAGCAAATACATCAAACATGCCTGTTGCAGCAAGAGATGCAAGTGTATATACTGGTATTACCATCGCTGAATATTACAGGGATATGGGGTATGATACCGCACTTATGGCAGATTCCACAAGCAGATGGGCAGAGGCTATGCGTGAAATCTCTGGAAGGCTTGAAGAAATGCCTGGTGAAGAGGGTTATCCTGCATATCTTGCATCCCGTTTGGCTGAGTTCTATGAAAGAGCAGGGAGAGTTGTAGCTCTTGGCTCTAAGGAAAGAGAAGGTTCAATTTCAGTTATGGGGGCTGTATCGCCACCTGGAGGAGATTTTTCTGAACCTGTGGCTCAGAATACGCTAAGAATAGTAAAGGTATTCTGGGCATTGGATGCAGATCTTGCAGATCGAAGACATTTTCCGGCAATACACTGGCTTAGATCCTATTCTCTCTATGTAGATGATATTAGAGGATTCTGGGAGAATATCGGCAAGGATTGGGCAAAGTTAAGAAGTAAAGCTCTGGCACTATTGCAGAAGGAAGCAGATTTACAGGAAATAGTAAAACTTGTTGGTCCAGACGCTCTTCCTCAACATGAACGAGCAATACTGGAAAGTGCAAGGATGTTAAGAGAGAGTTTTCTACAACAGAGTGCGTTCCATGAAGTGGATACATTCTGTCCAGAGAAGAAACAGTATGAGATGCTCCGTATAATTCTTGATTTCTCTGACAGAATGATGGATGCCATTAAGAAGGGAGTGCATATCGAGGATATAACAAAGCTGAAGGGTATGGAAGCCATTGCAAGGATGGCTACAGTACCAAACGATAGGTTTGAAGAAGAATTCAAGAAGATTGAAAAGAGTATTGAAAAGGAAATGAGTTCTTTATTAAGAGGTGTCTCCAATGAGTCGTGAGAGTATGGAATACAGCTACGTATCAGAGGTTACAGGGCCACTTATGGTTGTTGAGGGCATAAAAGGTGTAGCATATAACGAAGTTGTAAAAATAAAAACTGCAACCGGAGAAGAGAGGACAGGACAGGTACTTGAGGTTTATGAAGATAAAGCCATTGTTCAGGTGTTTGAAGGGACAAGAGGACTTGATACGAAGCTTACATCTGTTAGATTTACAGGAGAAACAATGAAACTGAGTGTATCTAAAGATATGCTCGGCAGGATTTTCAGCGGGATAGGAGAGCCCAGGGATGGTTTACCACCAATTATACCTGAGAAACGATTGGATATTAATGGTCAACCCATAAATCCAGAGGCAAGGGAATATCCAAGAGAGTTTATAGAAACAGGTATATCTGCAATTGATGGTATGAATACGCTGGTTAGGGGACAGAAGCTTCCGATATTCTCTGGATCGGGTTTACCCCACAACGAGCTTGCTGCTCAGATTGCACGGCAGGCAAAGGTGAAGGGAAAGGGTGAGGATTTCGCTGTGGTATTTTGCGCTATGGGTATAACGGAGGAGGAGGCGAACTTTTTCATAAAGAGTTTCGAGAAAACCGGCGCTCTCGAGAGAACAGTTATATTTCTGAACCTTGCAGATGATCCCACTATTGAGAGAATTATACTCCCAAGGATGGCACTTACCTGTGCCGAGTATCTTGCCTTTGATTTGGATATGCATGTTCTTGTTATACTAACTGACATGACAAACTATGCAGAAGCGTTGAGAGAGATATCTGCAGCGAGAGAAGAAGTTCCTGGAAGAAGAGGATATCCTGGATACATGTATACTGACCTTGCCACAATTTATGAGAGAGCAGGGAGAATAAAAGGCAAAAAGGGCTCCATCACTCAGATCCCCATATTAAGTATGCCCGATGATGACATTACTCATCCAATTCCTGATTTGACAGGATATATTACAGAAGGTCAGATAGTTCTTGCGAGAGCATTACACAATAAGGGCATATATCCACCAATAGCTGTTCTTCCTTCTCTTTCCAGGTTGATGGCGAGAGGAATAGGAAAGGATAGAACCAGAGAGGATCATGCAAATGTGTCTGATCAGTTATATGCAGCTTATGCTGAAGGTTGTGATTTGAGAGATCTTGTTTCAATAGTTGGTGAAGAGGCTCTGTCAGATAGAGATAGAGCATTTCTAAAGCTCGCTGATGAATTTGAAAAACGCTTTGTATCACAGAGTAAAGACGAGGATCGATCAATAGAGGAAACCCTCTCCATCGGATGGGAACTGCTTTCGATGCTCCCGACCTCTGAGCTCAAGAAGATCGATCCAAAATATATAGAGAAATATCTACCAAAGAAAAAGAAAGAGAGTGAAGCATGACCGAGCAGATAATAGAAACAGCAAAACCGACACGAATGGAATTACTTGGCATTAGAAAGAAACTTGTTCTTGCAGAGAAGGGGCACAAGCTCCTCGAAGATAAAAGAGACGCGTTAGTAGAGAAGTTTCTAAAATCCATAAAGAAGAGAGACGAGCTAAAGAAAGAGATAGACAGTCTCTTTAAGCAGGCTTTTGATGCACTGGCTGATGCACAGATGATTATTGGAGCCAATAAAGTAAAAGCATTATCTGAGCTTGTTGAGAGTTTAGATGAAATTGCGACAGATACAGAAAACATTATGGGTGTAAGAGTTCCAAAGATTGTACAAAGAGAATCAGAGTATAAATCAAAACCTCTTTATAGTTTAAGCGACACCTGTGCGAGACTGGATGATGCTTCTCTTCTGTTTTCTCAGATTCTTCAAAAACTGCTTGAGCTTGCAGAGATAGAAGGAACTGTTCAATCCCTTGCTGGAGAGATAGAAAAAACAAAGCGAAGGGTGAATGTACTGGAAAACATACTCATACCAAAACTAAAGGCAACAAGAAAGTACATTGAGATGCAACTTGAGGAGAGGGAAAGGGAAGATTTCTTCAGAAGAAAGAGAATCAAGGCAATTATGGAACGGAAAGATTATGCCTATAGAGGATGATCCTTTCCTAGAGGAAATCCTTGATACTCCCGAAAAACGCGCAAGATGGTTATATAGACTCAAAATTGCCTATATTATATGGATTCTTTTTGTTGTGATAGGAATACTGTTCA
>CAYUOG010000077.1:0-4126 GCA_964446335.1 uncultured Thermoplasmatales archaeon | reverse complement strand
CTGACCGAGTATCCCCTGTTCACCATCTACATCTGTTATTTTGTCATATCTTAGGGTTCTCTCTCGCTTTTTTATTATTCCACCTTTGAATATTATCCTTAGGTTAGTTATTATATATCTATGGGATTTTACATATGCAAAGACTGACAGGGAAAATAAAGCAGAGATTGCTATGGAATAAACAAGAACAAAAGTCTTTACAATACCAACATCGTTAACCCATCCAGTCTGCCAGAGAATTATAGTACCCAGTAGAAGAATGCCAACGTAAAAGAATAGAATACGCCACCTTATAGCTATAAGTGATGCAATAATTCCAGCCAGCACGGTAACTCCCAACCACGTGCCAAGGAATACAAACTGATTAGAAAATATAGATGCATACTGAGAAAAGGTTGCCAGCCACCATAGCAACACTCCCCAGAGCAGTATAAATAACCAAAGAGATTGCAATCCCATAAAAGAAAGTGGATGTGGAGTTAGAATTTTTTCCACGTGTTCATCTTTAAGAAGTATCTCCTCTTCCTTTACCATCTTCTTCCTCTTCTTGCTTTATCTCACTCAATTTTTTAAGCTTATTGGTTTCGAGCTTGATTAAAACAAAACAACTTGCAATGGTAATTAGTATAGATAGAAGCAATGAAATAGAATACACAAAATCACTTGGAAATGCAAGAAATAGAATGCGTAAGGCAATGTATGAAACAACGGGGATCAAAAATGGAAGAAACCGCTTGAAAGAAGGCAATCTATCACTAATTATTAATAGAAAAACAACAAAATGCGCCAATAGTATTGCGACAATTGCAATTAATGCAAGCCATCCAAAAAATGCAAATAGTAAAGCATAGAAGGGGATTTTTAATAAAAACATGATTACAGAGATAAGGTATAAAACGGCAAGGGTTATTAGCACATATAAAGGATGTTCTACAATCAGTTTCTTTATTAGATGTAAATCATAGAGCATCCCTATTTTCTTTTTTTCCTCACCTATATAGCTTGGTCTGATTCCAAGACCAACCAGTAGTATCAATAAAGCAAAAGAGAGATGAAATGGATTGAGTAGGTCTAGGTTTGTAAGTAAGATCAGAAATCCCGTGCCAAACTGAAAGAGAAGGGAACCGAAGGATATAAGCATCTGGGAAAATGTATATCCGGGAACAGGCGATACGTTCAACACTCCAGGAATTAGAAACAGTATGCAGAAGATTATAAATGGAGGAATGAAGAAAGGTCCAAGGGCAAGAAAGGCGTTTGCAATCCATTCTGGAAAACCCTTCTTCTCCTTCTTTGGTGAAACTTTACTCTCACTAACACTTAACGAGAATTCAGAAACTCCTATACCTGTAATGGTATATCCGGTGGCATGTGCTATCGCTTGAAATAGGATACCAATAAAATTTGAGAATCTACAGAAAGCCCTATGGTTTTCCCATATCTTTGACATGTTGTACTTCAAACTCTCAATCATCAACAGCTGTATGAACCAGAAAAGAATCAATCCCAATAGGGGGGCAAGGGGAGCAAATACCAAGATGTCTATTAGAGAGTAATCCATTTTATCCTATGTTGAAACTGCTTTATGAATTAAAACTTGTCTACTATCTCAATTTTGATAGGTTCTCCTCTCCAATTATATCCTTGCCAAGAATCTTCACTAAAGGGCACTCCAACTATAATGTGTACTCTACCTCTTTTTGAAAATAGCTGCAAATCTGCCGATGAGGGATGGAAGGATGGTGATGGATGGCTATGCACGGTTCCTACTACTGAAAAATCTATAGGAAGCATAGAAAAATTGAAAATAGCATGGGTGTCTCCCTGTACGGTTCCGGGAAGTATCAGAACTTCCTTTATTATGTTATGTTCAGCTCTTAATAGTCCTGCAAATTCTTTTGGGTATGTAGCCTTTGCACTTTCAAGTATAAAATTTAGGCATTCTCTCGTAATCTTCCATTCTGGTTGTATATATCTTCTTTGATTCTTTCTAAATAGCATCCTATCGAACAAGTTTCAATCTCACAGCTTGATAAAAGCTTTCTCCAAATCTGACAAATCTTGCCTTTTCCTCAGACGCAGTAACGCAAACTTTTTTTCCTGGAGACACAGATATATAGTCTCTGCCATCGATTACAAGTTTCGCCTCCTTGCTATCTTTTGTCAATTCAACGCAAATTTTTTTTCTATAGGGAACGATCCAAGGCCGAGCAGAAAGTTTGAATGGAGCGATTGGTGCTATTACTGCACCCTGAATTTCAGGATCAACTATCGGTCCACCTACGCTCAAGGCATATCCTGTTGCACCAGTCGGGGTTGCAATTATTATACCATCTGCTTCCATAGATTCTATGATCTCCTCATCGACGAGAACATCGAATTCTATCATCTTTGCGATGTTTGCAGTCTGAAGAGTTATTTCGTTTGCAGCATCTGGCAGTCTTTTCCCATCCATAACCACCTTAAGTTTCGCTCTTTCAACTATATTGTATTCTCCCTTTAATATCTGCTCCAATCCACTCTTTGCAGTCTTTCCGTCTGCCTCTGTCAAAAATCCAACAGCAGATGAGTTTATGGCAAACACAGGTTTTTCTATCTCTCTTAAGGCAAATAATATAGTTCCGTCCCCACCTACAGTAACTGCTATATCGACGAATTCATTCAATTCTTTCAACGTAAAACTTTCTTTTATATCCAGCTCCTCCGCAGATCTCTTTTCAAAATAGATATTTTCTTTCTTTTTGCTCAAAAATTTATGCAATTCCTTTGCAATCTTTCTGGCTTTTTCATCATTCGGTTTTACGATTATGCCCCACTTCATATCCATTCTCCATTTATGCTCTAAGTAGAGGTACCAATCTGGCAAGTAGAGTTGGATGTTTGGTTACCAGAGCTTTTATTAGTCCTTTAGTGCTAAATTCATCGAATTTGTAATCCTTGAGAGAATCTGCTAGCATATTTAGGGTTTTGTCATCAAAGCTAAGCATGATCTCTTTTACCATATAGTTTCTCTCCATTTTTTTACCTATGGCTTTTTTCCATCTCCTTTCATACTCCATCAGAAATTCTCTACAGAAATTCTGTTCTTCAACGGCCTTTCCAATTACCTCGCCTGCTATCTTTCCAACCTCAAGAGAGTGGGTAAGTCCTCCTCCAGTTATTGGATCAACCTGTCTGGCAGCATCGCCAACAAGCATTATGTTGTCTCTTACAGTTTCGATTGGCCTAGCTACAGGTACAGCACCAGCTAAAAATCTTAGTGGTTGACCATTTTTTAACCTATCATCTGATGCTATGAATTTGTCCAAAAGCTCCTTCGCCATTCCTGGCTTACTTAGATTTGCAAGGACACCAATTCCAACATTTGCCGTATCATTATCCTTCGGGAAGACCCATATATAACCACCTGGTGCCTTTTCTTTGCCAAGAAAGAAATCTACATAGGCATCTTGGCAATCAACGTTTGCAAGCGTATATTGAGCACAGCTTTCTAGATCTTTGGGCCTTAGCGTTGTATTAATTCCAGCCCATTTTCCAACCCTTGACTCCACTCCATCTGCCCCAACTATGATATCTGCTTCTATCTCTATCTCCTCATTAAAATGTAACGCCTTTACACCTTTTATTCCACCATTGTCATCTTTTATAAGTCCAACAGCCTTTGTGTTCATCATATACTCCGCACCAGCAACCATTGCCTTCCTTGCAAGTTCCTTGTCAAATACATCTCTATAGATTACATAACCGGTCTCATTCCCTGCTTGTTCTGCAGAAAGTTTTACCATTGTCCCATTGGGAGCATAGATTCTTGCCCCATCCATTTTTCTTGCAATCCATTTATCACCATCAAGCATTCCCCATGAGTCTATCTTTCTGCTTATGCCCTCTCCACATAATACTGGAACACCTATCTCCCTCCTCCGCTCAATTACTAGTACCTTTGCTCCGGATTCAGCAGCAAAACGTGCTGTTACACTACCAGCGGGACCACTACCCACTATAACAACATCATATCTCATGGTACAACCTCATGAATTGCCTCGACAGGGCAGACCTTTACACATATGTCACAACCTATACATTTCTCTTTTATCACAAAGGCATAACCCTCTCTCATCTCAATAGC
>CAYUOG010000076.1:0-4147 GCA_964446335.1 uncultured Thermoplasmatales archaeon | reverse complement strand
TGGTTTTTATTCATCAATTCCCCGACCCTTCGGATATCAAAATCCTCTAATGCATTTCTTGCATCAAAAACCAGCTTCCTAGCCTCCTCAAAAATCTGGTTGTATTTCTCTGGATACTTCTCTTTCCTCTCTCTGACACCAGCAACAGCTTTTTTCGTATCGGCAACTTTACCAGTATTACCTATGACTATCTCTACAGGCTCTTTCAACTTAATCCTCTCAATAATGTTTCCATCAGGTTTTCTCTGAAACCATATTACCCCTCCATAGGTTGCTGCAGTGTTATCTATACCAGATGGGTTACCATGATACCCTTTCTCTCCCTCATAGGCAACATTGTTTATCTGCTCATCATCCAAGTTTAGGTTGAAATGTTTTGACAACGCTCTTGCTATAGCAACGCAGGATGCAGCACTCGCTCCAAGACCACTTGCCGCCAAGAGATCACCTTCAAGTGTTATCTTAACAGGGTTTTTCTCCACATCTATGTTCATGGCTTTGAAAATCCTGTTTAAGGAATCCTTTTGTTGTTCCAACTTTTCTTTTTTGTAGCCAGGTGTCTCAGGTCTGTTATCTAGAAGTTCAAATTCCTCGCTATCTTCAACCTTTGCAACAGTTGTGTCTCCTATCGCAGCAGCTACCGATGGTATACCATATACAACAAAGTGTTCGTTGAAAAGTATGACCTTACCAAACCCTTCTCCAAGTCCACTCATCAGAAGATACCTCCTCGGTTTTCAGCCCAGTTATGAATAAGAATGTATATTACTATTATGGTTTATGGTAAATCTTAACCAAACTAAAAAACCTCAATGAAAATGACAATTGTTAAATATATTCTTTTGATTAGCCACAGACCATGGTGGGAGGAGAGAAAAAAGTTGATAGGCTAGTTACTGCCATACTTGCAGTGGTTATAATCATAGCTGTGGCAGCTCTGATATATGTAAATCTTCCTCACGAGGAGAGTATCCCCCAAAATAGCAGTTCCAATAGTCAAACTAACGAACAAGCTTATCTGGTTATATCATACGGGAATAAATCTTTCAACTACACTATGAGTGAATTGATGAACATGGAGAGCTATACAGGATCTGGCGGATATATTAAAAAAAGTGGCACGATAGTTGGCCCAGACAACTATACAGGAGTTAATGTATCAACCTTGCTCCAAGGGTTTTACAATCTTCCATCTAACTATACTCTAACTGCTACAGCCAGTGATGGTTACACAGTTGGCTATACTTACGATGAGATTATAGGTCATGTACCCATATATGACGAAAGTGGGAACGAAACGGGTTACAGCAATCTTACGATGATTATAGCATACAAGGAGAATGGTGTACTTCTAAACGAATCAACGGGAGGACCCTTTAGGGTTGCATTTGTTGATGATGGTGCAATATCGAACTCGAAGTTGTGGGTGAGGAATGTAGTGCATCTTTCAATAGAAAGTTCATAATCATACTATTTCATAATTTTTAAATAGAGAAGATTGCATCACATCATCGTGGACAGGGAAAGGATTATTCCAATAGTAGCAATTGTTGTATTGTTGGTAGGTTCGTTATCTACCATTTACGTCCATGGAACTGTAGAGAGCAGCGATGATAAAATAACCATCAATGGTCATAGCTATACAGTTGACTACATCTTCTCTATTGCAGAACAGCGTACTGTTGTAACGAATGATGGCAGCTTTTCCGGAGTCGCACTTGATAATTTACTTGAAAAGACGGGTACTAAATGCATTTCATGTCATACATATACTATTACAGGCAAAGATGGCTACACAAAAACAGTGACATGGAAAAACCTGCAGAATGGCATTTTGACAAAAGAGAGAAAGGTAGTATTTTCAGATTTGCCAAAGGCATTTAGAGTGAGAGATGTTGTGAGTATAGAGGTGAATTAGATGGAGAAAAAAAGAATGATAGCGGGGATAATACTGTTTGGATCAATATGGGGCTTTTCTGAGTGTATAATCGGCTCCTATTTACGCGATGCAGGTTTACCTGCAGGTGCAATAATGACTGCAATATTTGCCATTGGTTTGATGACGGCAACAAGAATTCTTTACAAACAGCCAGGTATGCAACTTGGTATGGGTGTAGTTGCTGGCACCTTTAGATTGATAAATCCATTTACAGGCTGCTTTATCTGTTCCGCTATTGCCATTATGGCTGAGGGTGCTATCTTTGAACTTATGTGGTACCACATGTCAAGAGATTTAAGCGAAATAAAAAAACTTAAATTATCAATTAGCATGGGCATCATTTCAGCATACGTTTTATATGTTGCTGGTTCTATTGTTACTCAGATAACGACACCACTACTAACCTCAGCAGGCTTTCATTTCTCAGATCTTCTTTCATTTTTACCGCAGATTCTATCGAGAGGTCTACTGGCCGCTCTCATAGGTGGAAAAACTGTACCAGCTGTTTCAGCCCTCAGAAATTTTGATATATCAAGCATCTCTGCTAAGAGATACTATGCCACCTCTACATCCATAGCAGCACTGTGCTGGATTGTAGTGATATTGAATACCCTATTCTTTCTGGGCGCATAAAGGAAGATAATCCGAGATAAGATGGTAGATGCTATAAAACGTGAGAAAATAAGAAAGAGGCTCAGGGAGGCAAGCGTTGGTATTGCCGGAGCTGGTGGTCTAGGCTCTAATGCAGCAGTTTCTCTTGCCCGTGCGGGAGTAGGTAAACTTGTTATTGTGGACTTTGATAAGGTAGAGGAGAGTAACCTGGATAGACAGTATTATTTTTTCGACCAGATTGGAAGGCTGAAGGTAAATGCATTGAGAGAAAACATTCACAAAATAGATCCTTCTATAAAAGTTGAGGCAATCAATCTAAAACTGAAAAGTGGGAGCATGGAAGAGCCATTTAAAGAAGTAGATGTTGTAATAGAAGCTCTGGATAATGCCGAAACAAAAGCATCATTCATAGAAGAAATTTTACTTAAACTTCCAGGTAAGCCCCTGATTGCGGCATCTGGAGTAGCAGGCTATGGCGGAGCAGAGAGGATAAAAACTTTGAGAATGGGCAATTTATTATATCTCTGCTCTGATGATGAGGCACCTTCAAGTGATGAAGATGTGCTTGTAGCCCCAAGGGTTGCCCTTATGGCAAACTGGGAGGCAAACCTGGCTATTGAGATTTTGCTGGGAGAGAAATATGATTGAAATAAATGGAAGAAAAATCGAATGGAAAAAAGGAGAAACTATCCAAGATCTCCTTAGAAGAACGAACCTCAATTATCCCATTGTTATTGTAAAGATAGATGGCAAGATGATACCCAAAGATAGATTTTCAGAGGTTTATATACGGGATAATTCTAGTATAGATGTTGTACCAATAGTAAGTGGCGGCTAGTACATGCCAAATATTTAAAAGAGAGATTATTCCTTATCAGTGTCATGGCAGATTTCCGAGGTTTTATAGCAGTAGATATCGACTGCTTTCAATCTATCCTTGAATTTATGGAAAATCTAAAAAGAGTTCCTGCAAGGTTGAAGATCGTAGAGCCAGAGAACATCCATTTAACGCTGAAATTTCTTGGCAATACAGGAGAGGAGATGCTATCAGAGATAGAGGAGATTATGAAAGAAGCTGTAAAGGATATATCTCCCTTTACGATGAATGTTGAGAACGTTGGAGTTTTTCCGAGTGAGAGCTATATTAAGGTTATATGGATAGGAACAGAAAACAAACGAGAGTTAATATCAATTGCAGACAGGTTGAATGAGATGCTGCAATCTCTAGGATACAAAAGAGAAAAAAGAGAGTTTTTACCTCATATCACCGTAGCACGAGTAAAGAGGACTATAGACAAGAAAATCTTGTTATCTCTGTTGGAAGAGTATAAAGGAAAGCATTTCGGAGAATTAAAGGTAGATTCAATAAAGCTTAAAAAGAGTGTTTTAACTCCTAGTGGAGCTGTATACTCAACGTTAAAGGAAGTTAAATTGGGGTGAGAATATAGAGAACTGGCTCATCGCTCTGGGCATAGGTAATCTTGCACTTTTAATACTTGCCTCTCTCATTTTCTTTCCCAGGGGGAAAATAAACGTTATCTCTGCGTTTATGAATCAGAGGTTTTACATCTCTGTTATTATACTTGTAGATATCAT
>CAYUOG010000075.1:0-4243 GCA_964446335.1 uncultured Thermoplasmatales archaeon | reverse complement strand
TCAATATGCCATCTCAATTTTTTATCCTTTACAGTAAAGTTACCCATCCCTGTTATCTTTATATTTTTATCTTTAATAGCCATCTCTATAGTGATGTTATGATAGTGTAAAGAAGAGTTGTGATAAACAACAAATCTTTTTTCTATCCCTCCTAACTCCATACTAACATGTTTAGTATCTTCATATTTTTTCACTAAACTCCCGTTTTGAAATATTGTTATGTTTTTTGCATCGGGTGGAAGTAGAGAAGAAATATTCAGATTCACATATTCGATATCCATTCTCACAGGGTCTGTCTGAAAATGAATCTCTATTGTTTTGTTCTCCCTTGGTTCTAATTTCATCCAAATTTTGGATGTATTGTAAGATCTATTTTCGACGTATACTCGTAAGTTAAATGCATCCTCTGGGATATCTAAGGTTATATTTCCTTCTATACTCTCATTCAGTGGATTTATAACCAGAGCTTTCTCACTCCAGTTTACCGGTTTGTTTAGAATCACCTCACCTTGCTCTAAATCAGAGTAAACTATTTCAACTACATCAGATGGTACTATACTTTTGTTTAGCGTCAGATTTGTGGCATTTTCTTGAATCGAATTTTCTTTATCGAAAACATCTAAGGATGTATTATCTAGTATACTCACGTTGAGATTAAGGGTATGATTCCAAAGATTTGTACTTTCATTTTCTTCTTCTATAGTCTGATTATCTATAAAGAGACTTACGTTTTCTGATTTATTATGAGAGGGGGAGTTCGTACCATTATTATTGGAGGTACAGTTTAAAGGTACAGAGATATTTTCTACGATAAACGGATCGTTATGGTTAATGCTTTGATTTGTAAGTAAAATAGAATCGTTAGAAAATATAAAATTTCCAGAAGAGGTATTAATGCTAATGTTATCCTCATAGTTGCTCTCATTGCAGGTTTGATTAATACTCTGGTTCATAGAGACGATAGAATTATTAGAAAACGTATTATTTTCAGAAGCATTAGTATTATTGACTTTATAGGGAATCTTGCTATAGTTTTGATTAATAGTCTGATTTGTAATAATTTGGGTTGAATTACTCGCTGAGTTGTTTGAGCAAGTGATGTTAAAAGTACTTTCATTGATGCTATTATCAGATGTTGCGTTGGTATCATTAACTTCATTACTACTTTCATTTATTGATCCTATTGAATTATTTCTACCATCATGTGTGAGATCGACTCCATAAAACGTGGAGTTTTCTCTGCCACTCTGATCTTTCGTTTCACTCTCTGTATTGTTCTGTATAGTATCTTGTTTATCATCACTTGGATTATCTGTTATATCCTGCTGGTTTTCTAATGAAGAGGTATTTTTAGCATCGATATTTGATGAATTGAAATTACCAGATGAGGACTCTTGCAAGGTATTACTTTCTATATTGTTATCGGTTAAGATGGTATTGTTTGAGCCATCATTTATAACATTCTCCGGAGTATTTAGAGTCTTATTTTCGTCTAGGATAGACTCTTCATGCAGTTGCTTACTTTTATTTTCTCTTTGTACATTCTCTACATCATTCACAATTTCTAAATTACTTACAGTTGAGTTTGTGCTTTCTCCTAGATCGATTCCAGGAGGAGGTGGGCCTGCAAGAAGGGTGGGATAAAAGGCGGGAAATATCAACAACAAAACAACAAAAAAAGATAGAATTCTACTAACATTTAAGGCTTTTAAAAAATCTCCCCCAAAGATTTTTGGGGGAGGAATAACACCCTTTTTTGTAGAATGATAATTATTCATCTCTACGATTTTTGGTTTTTCGTTAACAGAGGGAACATTAATTTCATCGGAATCTTCATCTGCTTTGGTTTTTTCAATAACGTTAAAGGGTATTTTGAACCCTTTTAGCTCATCGGCAAGTAAAGGCACTCTATCCAAAAAAGATGCAACAATATCATGCTCAAATTCCTTAACCGTATCTTCATCTTTCGCATAAAGCAGTTTGTGGGTATATATTAGATTATAACTCTCATCTATGGGAAGATTGCGTAGGGGAATTATAACAACCCTTGAATTTGGAAAGAGCTTACGAGCTTTTTTGATAAGATTTTTTTCTATTCTATCTAAAGATGAAGACGAATCTAAAAGAATGGGAATAGTCACTTCATCTGTTTTATCCTTAGATACATAAAGTGCCTGAATCACTTCTTCTTTCCTAAGTGCAGACAAAAGTTTTTTTACATTTTTCTGCTTGAACGATTGAGATCTTTTGAACAGGTTAATGAAAGGTCTTCTATCTCTAACTGAAGTTATACCAAGAACAGGAAGAAAAGATCTGACGTTTATGGAGTAGGATTTACTTCCCTTATTATCTATGCTTATCTTGATTTTCCATTTTCCCGTCCTTGCCTTTGGATCTATACATACGTGGAAGGAATAGAGATTTCCCCGGTGCTTACATTTTCTTTCATCCATGTATGACTTTTTGTGCCCACTATTATCCTTCCATTTTCCGTGATCATACTCCCAGCGATAGTAGTTGTATATAGATCTATTATATTCATCAGGTATACTACTGCCTCTATACATTATGATGGTTATTTTGCTTGCGGCGGATGTAGTCGCTATGTGCACATCAAAGAACCTACCAGCAACTATAATGGAGGGATGGGTATCTGATATTCCTACATCTTTAATAAAAGAGGCTTGAGGGGCAGGCAAAGTACTAACTAAAAATAGAGTGAGGACAAAAACCAGAATAGATATAGAGTAAACTCTCTTGAATCCCTGGTGTAACATCCCACCCATCTGTATAAGTAAATAATAAATTACCTATATATACTTTTATATATATAGGATGAGTTGAACATCCATAACGTTTGTTCCTGTATATCCAGTAACCAGCAACTCATCTAACTTTTTGAAAAAATGATAAGAATCGTTATTTCTGAGATAACTCTCTATTTTCATACCCATATTTTCAGCCCGTTCTTTAGTATAACCATCTGCTATTGCCCCAGCAGCATCAGAATTTCCATCAATCCCATCTGTTGCTAATGACGAGAAAACAATATCTGTATCTGCAATGTGCTCTACACTACTCAAAATCATCTCCTGATTTCTACCACCTTTTCCATTCCCCTTAACCTTAACAGTTGTTTCCCCTCCAGCTACTAAAACTGAGCCAGACTCGAGATTTTCTGCATATTTTATTAGTAATTTCCCTACATCCCTTGCATTTCCAGTCAATTCCGTAGAAAAAATAATGCCTTTATATCCAAGTTCTTCTGCTTTGTTCTTAACAGCCTTACATGCTTTGCTATTATTTGCAACTATTGTATTCTTCACTCTATCAAACATTTTATCTCCAGGTTTTGGTGTTTCAGATAATTCTCCCCTTATGCCCCTAATAAGTATATTCTGTATAGATGCAGGTACCTTATTCCAAAGACCATATTTTTTCAATATATTTTTTGCATCATTATAGGTGGTGGAATCTGGCACTGTTGGTCCAGAGGCGATGAATTCTAAAGGATCACCAACAACATCAGATATAATATATGCAGAGATATCACACTTTGCCATTCTAACCAACTGTCCGCCTTTTATGTAAGATAGGTGTTTACGGATTGTATTAATCTCTTTTATATCTAGACCAGATTTGAGCAGAAGTTCTGTCAATCTTTGAATATCAGATAAGGAAACTCTAGGTTTACAGAAAAGTGCAGAACCCCCCCCAGATATAAGAACAATGAGTAGATCGTTACTTTTGCATTGCTCTATCATCGAGAGAGCATAATCGGTTGCTTTTATATTCCTAGATGTTGGAGCAGGATGATCGGCTACAAAGGTTTTTACTTTCTTATGATCGACTCTATTATTAGTTTCATTAGTTATCACAATGCCGTTTTTGATTTGCAGAGTATCACATACTGCTTTTGCCATTGGGACACTTGCCTTGCCAAAAGCAAGTAAATAAATTGATTGATAATCTGAACGTTCAAAAAATGGATGCAAACGTTCTTTTGTTACCTTGTATGAATCAACTGCATTTATGGCTGCATTCAACATCTTAAGTATATTCTCTCTTGCTACTTTCAATTCTCTGGTTTTTCCATTTTCGATGATTCTCTGAGCATTTTTGAATAACATATTGATTTTGAATTAACTCGGCTCATAATATTGTTTCGTTTGGCGAAATGTTATCAAATATCAGAAAAGTATAAGTTATAAAAGCGCATTCTTTGAATTATGTCGATAGGATT
>CAYUOG010000074.1:0-4337 GCA_964446335.1 uncultured Thermoplasmatales archaeon | reverse complement strand
CCTAGTTTGAAGATAAAATCTCTTATCATCTCCTTTGTCTGCAAACGATAGCACAGAGCAGTGATGGAATCTATAACCAATCTTTTTACGTCTAACTCCTTTGCGATATCTTTTATGACATCCAAGAGTGCGCTTGCATCCTCTACAGTATATCTCTCCGAATCTAACCCCATTCTTTCAAATATAATACGAAGATCAATGATAGTAATCAGTCCATTTTCTACTAAAGATTTATCAAAAAATTCAAACTTTTCTAGATTTCCCATTAACTTGAACAAAGGTTCGGTTATAGTAAAAAAAACACCCTTTTCTCCTTTTTTTGCACCGTTTACAAGAAATTGCATACATAGCGTGGTCTTTCCAGAACCGCTACTTCCCGCAATCAGAATTGTACTTCCGGCAGGAAAACCACCGTCCATCTGTGCATCCAATTCCTTGATTCCTGTTTCACATTTATCTGCCACGATTCATCCCTCTTTTCCACCTACCTTTTACTTCTACATAATTTTTTATCATATAAAACTTACTAGATGTTTTTTTGAATGTAACTTTGCTAATATCAATCAATAAAGCCAATACAGAATTCGCCTTAATCAATTGTCTACTAAAATTTCTTCTAATTCTTCGAGTTAAAAACATCTTTGGTTTGCAATACAATAAAAAACGATAACTTTTTTATTTACGTGTTTTATTCATAGGATGAAGAAGGGATGGGTGCAGACGGAAAATTGAGCCTCGATTTGGTAAAAAAATGTAAGAAAATCAAACCAATTGATATACTAGTTGGTATAATATCAAAGGATGTCGAAAGTACCATACTACATGTTCTGAATGTAGTCAATGAGGGATTATATGGCTATTTTCCAGATTATAGAAAAGCTATAGCAGTAAGTGTTGGACAATCTACAGATAGAACCTTCGAACTTGCAGAGCTTTTTCAACCATATAATTCAATTGAAAAGATAGTAACCGAAGATATAGGAGGAAAGGGAAAAGGTGCCGGTATAGGAACCATACTAAAGATAGCTGAACTTATGGATGCAAAAAGCGTTGTGCTTGTGGATGGAGATTTGCTGAGCATAAGACCGAAATGGATAGAATCCATTGCAGGACCAATACTCTATGGGAGAGCTGACCTTACAGTACCATTCTATATACGAGATAAGTATGATGGAGTAATAACAAATATGCTAGCTTATCCATTTACCCGTGCCCTTTACTGTGTAGATATAAGACAACCAATTGCCGGAGAATTCGGATTATCAAAAAGTCTTTACAATATTCTTCTTAAACATCCTCTTTATCCATCAGATTTTGGAATTGATATATTCATACTTACAACCGCGGCAGCTGAGGGTATGAGAATAAAAGAGAGCCTCTATACGCTAAAAATCCATGAATCAACAACAAGATATCTTGAACCTGAAAAAATGCTTATACCAATGTTTAGACAGGTCACTGGTGAGATGTTTGAGCTGGCAAAGTACTATGAGGATGTATGGAGAAATAGAGAAAGAAATGGTAAAAACAACTTCTACAGAGAGAGTTTTGTACAGCGCCCTATACCTGTAAAGGTCAATCTGAAAAATATGGAGGAGTATCTTGAGAGTGAATTTTCACGGCTGAGAGGAGCTGTCCAGCGTTTTCTGCCTAAAGATATAATTGAAAAACTTGATAGATCAAGAAAAATTGCAGATGTACTTGATGATGAAACATGGGCAAAAACTGTTTACAGTTTTGCTGCATCCTACAAATCACTTGATAAGGATGTTGATAAATACGTTTTACTTGAATGTTTAAAACCTCTCTGGATGGGGAGATTTGTACACTATGCAAAAGAGGTTAAAAATATGGATATGAATGGAGCTGAAAAGGTTATACAGAGACAAGCTGAAGTCTTTGAAGAGCTGTTCGATTACTTTGCATCGATTTATTAGGATTGGTAAAACGCATTTTGGCGAAAACTATTTATTTCATTATACGATAGTATTTAAATGGAGTTGGGGGGTTAAGAGGCTTGCTTTTTAGAGAGGCGGGGCTCAATTCCTCCTAAAGACCAACCCGAAGAAGGTGCATCCCTTCCCTTCTAACCCTCCATCTCCAAAAGAGAGTTATTGACCTTTAATCAACTGAATTGCCTTTTCTACAGCCTCCTTTGCAGAGTTTGCTATTTGGTAATCGCCATTTAGTATATTGTTATTTATTATTTCCTGCACCACTCCATCACTTCCATTCATCAGAATCAAAGGTTTTTTAAGGATCATAGCAAAGGAGATCTCATTCAGCGTTCCCCATCTACCACATATAGCAATGACTGCATCTGCACTGTTCACAACAAGAAAGTCCCTGAGATTACCCAATCCTGTTGGTATAGGAATATCGACATAGGGATTTGCCTCTTCCTTCGAAACAGGAAGTATTCCCACTGTAATTCCATTCTCTTCCTTAGCCCCTTTACAGGCTGATTCCATTACTCCACCTCTTCCTCCACAGATCAAAATCGCTCCAGCCCTTGCTATCTCTCTGCCAACCTCTTCAGCCATACCGAGAATCTCCTCATTTAAATGCTCGTCATCAAAATCACTTCCACATACGGCAATAGATGGGTTCATGATGGCAGATATACAAGCTCTTCTTAACCATTTTCCCCACAAATCTTATAAATCGTTCTCTATTTCACTAAATCCCGCAAGGAGTTAATATGGTAAAAAAACTGAGAAAAACAAACCCCATGCTGGTTGAGTTGATTATCAATCTGAAAAAGAATGCCTATGAAAATGATGCCCCAATATGGCGAGATATTGCAGAGAGGTTGGAAAAGCCGCTGAGAAACTGGCCTGTAGTTAATATTAGCAAGATAGATAGATATATTAAAGATGATGAAATCGCTCTTGTTCCTGGAAAGGTTCTATCTGCTGGAAATATGAGTAAAAAGGTAACTGTTGCCGCATGGAGTTTTTCTGAGAAGGCAAGGGAAAAGATTCTTAAGGCTGGGGGTAAATGTATATCCATAGAAGAGTTGGTCAAAACCAACCCAAAGGGAAAGAATGTTAGGATTCTGGGGTAGTTGAATGGTCACTGTTATAGATGCTTCAGGAGTTATACTCGGTCGTCTTGCAAGCATAGTTGCAAAGAGGTTACTTAATGGAGAAGAGATTGCGATTGTAAACTCTGAAAAGGCTCTTGTTACTGGAAAGAAGGATAGTTTGAAGGAAATCTATCTGGGGAAGAGGGAGATTGGTACAAGCAGAAAGGGTCCTTTCTTCCCGAGAATGCCTGATAGAATAGTGAAGAGAACAGTACGCGGAATGCTTCCATATCAGACTCCAAGAGGTAGAGAGGCGTACAAGAGGTTAAAATGCTACATAGGCATACCTGAAGAGTTTGAGGGCAAAGATACAGAAAGGATTGATTCTATAAAAAAGAATCCGCTCAGTTATATAACTGTAGAAGAGCTTTCAAAATTCCTTGGAGCGAAGTAAAATGGCAAAAAAGATTGTTATTGCATCTGGAAAGAGAAAAACTGCGATTGCAAGGGCAACTGTTAAAAAAGGCATTGGAAGGGTTAGAGTAAACAACACTCCCATTGAAATCTATCAGCCAGAGGTTGCAAGATGGAGAATAATGGAGCCCCTAGCAATTGCACAGAAGTATAGAGATTCCCTTGATATCGATGTCAATGTAAAGGGCGGAGGAGTCATGGGTCAAGCCAATGCAGTAAGAACAGCGATAGCAAAGGGGATCATAGAGTTTACTGGAGACCAGATGCTCAGAGAGATGTTCTTGCAGTATGATAGAAGTTTGCTAGTGAGTGATTCAAGAAGAACAGAGCCAAAGAAGCCTCTGGGTAGAGGTGCGAGAAAGAAGAGGCAAAAATCGTATAGGTGAAGATATGATTATACCAGTTAGATGCTTTACCTGTGGTAAGGTAATAGGTTCTCTCTACGAAGATTTTAATAAAAGATATCAGGAGTATAAAAGAGCTGTAGAGGCGGGAGAAAAACCAAAGGAGACACCAAAGGAGATTCTCGATGACCTTGGTGTAGAGAGGTACTGCTGCAGACGTATGCTCCTAACTCACGTTGACCTTCTCAAGGAAGCTGCACCCTACGAGTAAAATACCTGTTACCAAACCACATCTTTATGAATTTTGAAGTGTATTCTATAGTTGCTGAAAGGGCGCGTGGCCTAGCATGGATAGGGCGCTGGCCTTCTAAGCCAGCAGTCGCGGGTTCGAATCCCGCCGCGTCCGTTCAATTTGAGATGATAATATAGGGTTTAGGCATTCCTGTCCACAAATTACTTAAATATCATGATAATCTATTCAGTCCATGAGG
>CAYUOG010000073.1:0-4365 GCA_964446335.1 uncultured Thermoplasmatales archaeon | reverse complement strand
TTCCGACAATCTTATCTACTCCAGCTATCCTCAATCTGTCATCTTTTATCGATGGTTCTACAACATCAAACCTTCTCTTTACCTCCTTTAAATGTTTTACAATGGCAGGATTTTTGTACATAGACAGATGCATAGCAGGAACTACTATTATTGGTATTCCCGCCTTTTCTCCAGTGACTACACAGGCAGTAACAGGATTATCACTTATTCCAAGAACTATCTTCGACAGTGTATTTGCAGTACATGGAGAAACAAGGATAAGATCAACCTCTTTATCTTTGCCACACAAAGATACGTGCTCTACCTTGCCCGTTAGCGAGAGAAGGGGTTTGTTGCCAGATGCAAACTCCATGGTGTCTGGATGAATGATTCGAGTTGCAGCTTCACTCATAACAGGAACAACATCAGCTCCATGCTTTATCAGCTCTCTACAGAGGTAAAAAGATTCAACAGCGGCAATACTACCCGTTAAGCAAAGAGCAATTCTTCTGTTTTTTAGTTTATTACTTTTCTCTCCCCTGATTTCCTCTACAGGATGCATACTTCTTATCTCACAACCATAACAGAGGTAGATGCGTGTCTAACTACTTTGTCGGTAACACTTCCAATCAAAAATCTTCCTTCCTTACCATATCCTTTATAACCAAGAACGATAAGATCGCACATAGCATTCTTTGCAAATAGAAGTATTTCATCTGCGGCATCTCCGGTTTCCACTGCAACATCTATCTTTGAAATTGCACCTTTAAGTTGCTGTGCGATTTCTCTCAGAGTTTCCTCGGCCCTCTCCTTGAAGGTATTTTTTCCTACGAAATTATCGAGATTTATGGTTGGTAATAACATCTTTGTGAAAGAAGAAGATACCAGCTCTGCTGGGATAACGGTAAGTAGTACTACCTCGTCATTCTTCTTTGCAAAATTCTTTATCATTTCAATTGCCTTTTTTGAAGAATCTGATCCATCATATGCAACTAGTATTTTCATAGCTACCAGAATACCATAGCTCTATAAAATATTTTGTTATCGCGCAAGATAGTATATAAACTCCGAAAGAGGCATTCCATCTCTCCATCGCATTATCAGATTATTCTCTCTGCTGTTCTCTAACTTTGGCAATCTGCTGTGTAGAACCTTTACTCTTCCCTCTAATCCGTCTATATCTAGAGTAAATATCCTCCATGCATCTCCTCTGTAGTTTTTTAGTCTGAATGCATAGATTGGCAATGCTCCAGCTCGTTCACACTCTTCCTTCATGTCAACCGCCTGTTTTTGTAATTTTCCGCTTTTACTGCTAAAATGAAGAGTATCCGAACTACTGGATTTTATCTCCACGAGAAAGGATATATCTCCTCTTACGGCAACTAGGTCCATTCCATAGGAACCTGCAGCTCTGACCACAATAAACGGTCTCTTTTTGATCATCATGTATTTTTCTTTTTCTATAGGCGAACAGCCTCTTGTAACCACAGAGAGAACCTTTTCATCTCCCTTTAGGATTGCCTTCAGCTCTCTCTCGTAGTTACTGCCCATCAATACAACAATAAAACAAACTATTTTAATTGTTTTGTAGATAATGTATGTGGCAGATAGTATGAAAACAGAGATCTTGGTAAAAGAGGCGATGCGCGTTAAACCTTTGATATGCAAACCTGACCTAACAATAAGAGAGGTTGCAGAGCAGATGAAAAACCGTAGAGTGGGTAGTAGTATAGTTGTTAGCGATGGCAAGCCCATAGGGATTATCACTGAGAGAGACATATTACGTAAGGTTGTTGCAGAGGGAAAGGATGTAAATAATGTAGAAGTAAAAGAGGTTATGACAACTCCTCTTATTGGTATTGAACCTTACATTACCCTCGAAGATGCCATGAGAGTGATGAACAAACACAACATAAGAAGATTGCCTGTAATGGAAAAGGGAAAACTTGTTGGGATAATTACTGAGAAGGACATATTTCTTATATCTCCTGCCCTCATGGAAATAAGGAGAGAGTGGAGTGCCATAGAGGAAAGTGAAGAACTTTCAAAACCCCCAGCCACCATATCTGGAAAATGTGAAGAATGTGGCAAGCTTTCCATTGATCTGGTAGAGGTTGATGGGAGATTTCTTTGTGAAAGTTGCAGAGAAAAATAAGGCAAAGTGGTGAGAGAGATGAATGTTGAGGAGATAATGACAAAGGAGATTATATCAGTTGGAAAAAATGATAGTTTGGAGCATATCCTCTATCTCATGGATAAAAACGATGTGACAAAGGTTCCTGTGGTTGAAGAGGATGGAAAATTAGTTGGCATAATAACTGATGAAAAGATAGCTTACAAGCTCGGCTCTTTAAGAAAAAAGGATGTAACAGTGGCACATCTTTACGCATCTTCTGTTATGGTAAAGAGATACAAATCCATAACTCCGGATACCCCTGTAGAAGAGATACTAAAAACAGTTGGATTACCAGGTTTAACAATGCTTCCCGTGATAGAGAATAATAGGCTGGTTGGAGTTGTTACAAAGGCAGATCTGTTGCCCTTGGTAAAAGGTAAAACCAAGCTTAATAAGATTATGACAAGAAAGGTTATTCATGTTTCAAGGGATGATAGGGTAGTGCACGCAAGGAGATTGTTAATAGACAACAACATAGCAAGATTACCAGTGGTTAGTGACGGGGAGGTTGAAGGGATTATTGCGGAAATAGATATAGCAAGAGCTCTTGCAAAGTTAAAAAAATCAATAGCAAGGAAACACCAGAAGCACCATATAGAGGAGTTATTGGTTGAAGATGCCATGACATCTCCAGCAATTACTGCATATCCCGATACCACCATAGAAGAGGCTGCCCAGATAATGCTTGAGAACAACATAGGGGCATTACCCGTGGTTAAGGAGAAACTGATGGGCATGGTTACCCGTACAGACCTGATTAAAACAATAAAGTAAAAGGTTTAAAACTGTACGATGTTACATTTTCAATGAAAATTGCAACCGATGAGCAGGTTTTAAGAGTGCTTAGGTTGATATTTAAAGGACAAAAAACCGTCCATTCTCAGAGAAAGCTGAAGAAGTTGGTTGATAATCATCTCAAAACAAAGAAAAAACACTTCAAAGTAAGTGAACAAAGATTGAGAAATATTGCCATAAAAAGTGGTTTCATAAAACTTGAGATACATTCAAGAGAAGGAAGTCCCGAGAAGGTTCTTACAAAATGTCCGGTTTGCGGTACACCTCTGAAAAAGGTCAAAAACCTTACAATATGGGGCGGCAGGGTAACCATAGAGTTCTCCTGTCCTGTGTGTGGATACTGGACCGGAAAGAAGAAAAGAGTGCCAACTAGATACGTATTTCACAGAAAATAGATAAATTTTTATTTAAATATATCTATATATATTTTGATGAAAATATTGTTATCAATTGCTATTCTTGCCGTTTTACTATTACCTATTACAGTAGCAGTTTTCCATGGTGAATCATCATCTGGAGATGTAATAACATATGACAAAGGATATAGATACAATGTAGGGGGATGGATATATCTCCATATTGAAGGCAAACCCTATGAGCGAGGATTTCAGCATGGCTATCTGCTGGCTGGTGAAATAATTGACATGATGAAAAGATGGAGTAACGTTATTCATAACATGCGCATCATCGGGCTTATTACCGGCTCATCGGGTTCTCAAAGATATGAAAAGAACTCTGAAAGATGGTGGAGTTTCTGTAGAGCGAGAGCGGCAGAAATATACTGGAAAGATTATCCTGAGGAGTATAAAGAGGAAATAAAAGGTATAGCAGATGGAGTGAATGCAAGAGAAAAAACCTTTTTTGGAAAATCTGTAACCTATAAGGATATTCTTACTTTAAATGAAATGTACGAATTCATGACAAGATTAACCGCACCTCAAAAGAGATTACATCCTTTTAGATCGTTTCTATACCTTCTAAGAGGTGTAGTACCTTCGGATAAAAAAACAACTTTTGCTTCAATGGACGGGTATTTGTCAGATCATCATTGCAGTGGATTTATAGCAACTGGCAACGCAACTACCCATGGACAGATGGTAATAACTCATTCAACTTGGTTTGGTGGGCGATGGTTTCCTTATTATATTCCTCAAAGATGGAATGTTATTCTCGATGTTTTGCCAGATAGAGGATATAGATTTATTGTTGCAACATCTCCAGGGTTAATATGGAGTGATGAAGATTATTATCAGAACGAAGAAGGTCTAGCATTTATCGAAACAACTGTTTGTCAGGGATTGTGGAGAAATAAAGGTTTACCCTTAGCCATAAGAGCGCGTTTGGCAGTCCAATATGGCAGTAACATAGATGATGTTATAAATTATCTTGTACAAAACAGCGATGGGATAATGAAC
>CAYUOG010000072.1:0-4415 GCA_964446335.1 uncultured Thermoplasmatales archaeon | reverse complement strand
CCCTTTTTCCACCTCTACCCGTTACATCACATTTTATCTCTAAATTTCCAGCAATTTCCTTACTCTTTTTCAGTATCTCTACTACACTCCATAGCCATGGAGGTCGGTACTCGCCATTTCTCCATAGGTATTCAACCAAAGTATTTTTGTGTACTGAGACGGGATTGAAGGAAATAACATCAGTAAGTTCTCTTATTTTCTTCACAGTTTCTATGCTATCTTTAATCGCTTCAAATTCTTTTAAAAATGGAGGTTTTATCAATACATAGGTTTTGATTTTGACATCTTCCTCTCTCAATATGGAAACTGCACGCTTATAATCTTCAAATCTAAAACCCTTATTTATACAGCGTTCTAGTACATAATTATTTGCAGATTCTAAACCTATACCAATCTCAAACACCTTTGATTTTGCTATCTCTCTTAGTTTTCTTATTCTGTCAGATTTAACAAATTCAGGTCTGCTTTCTACAGAAATTTTCTTGACTGTTTCTTTTTTTGCAAGCCTTTCTATGATCTCAATCTGCGCTTCCTCTGGCACCTCTATACTATCTAAAAAACTCCCGGATGTAAATATCTTTATGCATTCTTCTCCGTTGTATTTTGAAAGTGCATTCTTGAGCTGAGAGAGCAATTCTTCTTTGGTTGCATCTCTACTTAGACTTTCATTAAAGTAGCCACACATTGTGCATCCAGATACTTTGCTCCACCTGCACCCTCCTGTTCTGAGTACTATTACAAAAGCCCTACTCTTTCTTCCTAAAACTAAATCATCCTCTGACCATGCTCTTGCAGGTAGATGAGGATCAAATTTTCTTCTGCTTTCTCTGCTCTTCAAACTTTTGACAAAATCCTGTAGTTCCTTCATTTTCTTCTTCTCATGAAGAGTGCAATTGTGATAATTGCGATTATTGTTAGAAGCGACCCGAATCCCGGTATCATTGAAACCGGATGGGGCTGAGGAAGTTTTGCGTTTGATTCTGGCGATCCTCTGGTCCCAATAGATGGATCATCTTCAGCTGGGAATATGTAATAGGAACTGTCTGCAACTGTGTTATTTATGCATTTGTCGTAAAAACAGTGCCTTACCTTTGCAAATACCCTGATGCTATTGTTTTCACCTGCTCTCCATCCATAGTACATTGGAGAACTCTCATAGAATTCTCCACTCTTGGTAAGATTGACTGTAATCCCGTTTACTTCATAGTATGTAAATATTCCCTCGCTGCTTATGCCATTATCAAAATAAAAGCGGATGGGCGTTCCATAGTTTACTTTTGTTCCATTTTCAGGATAAAGAAGTCTTATGACATTTTTACTGTATCTGAACGTCTTATTGGTTTCTACCCTATATCCGTTAATATCTTCTACACTGAGAGTTACGGTAAAGTTTCCAGTCAGGTTATTGTCGTTTTCATAGACCCATACAAAGACGTTTCCATCTTGTCTGTAATCTGGATACACCATTTTACCATTCGGTTCTTTTATTGACAGATTGATAGATTTTATACCCGCATTATCTGCGATATATGCGGCGATGGTTACATTTCCACCAGGTTCCTGCATCTCAGGTATAAGGGCTAGATCTGCAACTGGTGCACTTCCGTCATAGAAGGGGGGATTTACCAGAATTATAAGTGCCACAAGCCATGTAAAGAAGTATGTAAAGAATGTTCCAATCCATTCTTTTCTGCCAAAATCTGAGGTATCGATATTGAGCTTTATGAGAATATATTTGAGTATGGACATCATAGACAAACCAAGAAGAAAAATCAGAGGCCATCTGTAGGACGGACTCATACCTGCCCATAAAACCTGGGATACTATGGCTATGAATACACCAAATATAAATGAAATAAAAGTAACCTTTGCATTCCTTCTCTCCTTTCTTACAAACTCCTTTTCATCAAACTCTGGAATCTTAAATTTATACTCTTCTTCCTTCTCTTTTCTACGTTTTGCCATCAGCCCGTCATTGAGCTAATCATTTAAAGATTTTTCCAGAGTCATTGAGAAAAACAAAGATGGCAGCATGAAAAATCACTCAAAAAATATTTAAAGCATTTATTGCATTAGTTAATTAATCGGATGCAGGTCTTTAGGAGGGTTGGGATGAGAAAGACGTTTAAGTTAGTGTTGGGTTTAGCCCTGTTTTTGTTTTTTGTTGGTGAAGCTGCAGCCTATACTCCTTTCAAACCATCTATATCATCTGGCGTAACTTTCATAGCAATTGCTGTTGCAATCATGGCAATACTGGTAACTTTCTTCTTTACACATGGCGGTATAAAGTATGTAACTCCTGAAAATGTGTTGGATAAGGAAATAAGAAGAACAATATATTCATATCTAAACGAATATCCGGGTTCACACCTCAGAGAGATAGCTAGAGATTTGGATTTAAAACCCAGTAATGCAGAATGGCATTTGAGAAAACTTGAACAAAGCAATCTTGTTAGAAGTAGAAAAATCGGAGGAAAAAAGGTATACTACTTAGTTGAGGGAGGTGTAGAATCCAGAAAGAGGGCAATAGCAGAGTCTATACTGAGAAATAAAAATGCAAGGATGATAATGCAGTATTTACACGATAATCCGGGAAAACATCTCTTGGAAATTGCCCGTGCACTTAACCTTAACCACCACACAGTCAAATGGCACATTAAAAAGTTACAGATGGCAGAACTGGTTGAGGGAGATAGAAGCAAATCAGCCTATCCAGTATACTATCCCACTGAAATTGGTTTAGAGGCGGTAGAGAGGTTTAACGAGTATATTAAAAAACCTGGAAGAGCCGCTTAAATCCTTCCAACATCTACAACTTCTGCACTTTCAACATTTTCGATTTTAGAAAGTTCCTCAGCTATTGGATCTACTCCACCTGCTGCATCTGGAACTGTCACAGTAACATTAACAGCTCTTAGACCAAAGGCTATATCTTTAACCTCAATTCTTGCAAGCTTTGCTGGTTCCTTCACTCTCTTCCGTATATCTTCCTTTAACTTATCTATCGCAGTATCATCAAGTATCGAATTTGGCATCACTCTAATCAGGGCTACTACTTCTCCCATAAAATCACCTATGGACCCGTAAATCCACACTCCTTGCAGGTGTATGGAGTACTCTGCTCTCTACACTTTCCACATCTTCCAATTGGTGCGGAACATATTGGGCAGGGAAAGGTGACAGAACCTTCCTCAACGAGTCTTACACCGCATGAAATGCATGTATCTGTTAGCTCCATGGGCGGATAGAATATGGTTAGTGTTTTTAAAGGTAGCGGCAAAACACACTTAAACAGTCTCTCTGTTGCACGTATTGGTTATGAGGAGAGTCACTGATTCAGCAGTAACTATTCTATTTTTTGCTATACCTTCTATCATGCTGTTACTCGGGTTTTACTTCTTTCCCTTCCCTCTCTCAGAGATGCAGAAGACCATCATTCTTATTCCACTGTTTGGAGGGCTTTTTCTCCTGTTCTTTGGTTATCTCTTTGACTCATTAAAAAAGGCAGGATTGCTAAGGACATCTGGATGGATATTATTTTCATTCTACTGGGCAACTCAACCAAGTACTCTTTACTGGTATGAAAACCAGGATTTAATAAATGCAGTTATTTGTATATTGGGAGTATATGTGCTGTTTTATTTTGCATATAAAGAATGGTTTACTCCCAGTAAATGTTTAAATTGGATTGCAGGTGCATCCGCCATAGCTGGGTTAATCTATTTTATCATGGACAAAATAAGCGTGTTGAGAGATGCGTTGATTAGTATTGTTGCACAACAATCTGCAGCCATTCTTTCATTATTCAGTGATAAAGTATTGGTAGACGGAAACATGATATGGTTTGGTCATAACTATGAAATGTTGCAGCAAAATGCATCTTATGGGGCGACTGCACAGATTATATTTGCATGCACAGCCATTCAGTCCATGCTTCTCTTTGTGGGCATGATAAGTGCACTCAAAGTCAAGCCCTTGCCAAAGATTTATGCCCTACTTGCAACTGTCCCGACTATATATGTACTGAACCTCATAAGAAATGCTGGGGTTATATTCTTAGTAGGCGCTGGTATAACAGATATGAATATTGCTCACAATTATATTGGCAAAATAGGTAGTCTTGTCGCCCTAATAGTTCTAGTATTTGTCGTATTTAAGATTCTTCCAGAACTTCAGAAACAGATACTCTGTATATTTGATCTCCACAAGAGTAAAGGACCATTGGAAAGATTTTTAGGCAATTTGGGGAAAAGAATATGAGAATTGCCAAGGGGGGAAGATGGTACATTGTTGGAGCCTTTATCATAGGTATTTTGTTACTTGCAATTAGTATCTCTATTTTCACAACATCGCTTCTTGTGAGTTCGCTCATTTTTCTACTTTTGACCATTTTCATGATGATATTCTTTAGAGAT
>CAYUOG010000071.1:0-4417 GCA_964446335.1 uncultured Thermoplasmatales archaeon | reverse complement strand
TGCTTTGCTTATAGGAATATTTTTAAACCGACTTGCATCATACCGATTCATGCGAAAGAGAGATCTTCTACAAGAGGAGATACAGCACATAGATATAAAAAAGTTTGATTCAACACCTATCATAGAGCAGTTCAAAAGAATGTCCTTCCAAGCGAGGAATTTAGCCAGGGCTGCAGAGATATATGATGCAATGATATCTGATAAAGATTGTACAATTATAATGTGCCTTGCTGGATCTCTATTTAGTGCAGGTCTGAAAAAAATTGTTTATGATTTAATAGAGCATAATATGGTTGATGTAATGGTCTCATCTGGTGCTATAATAGTAGATCAGGATTTCTTTGAAGCACTTGGTTTTAAACATTACAAGGGCACATCTCAAATTGACGATTCAAAACTTATGAAGATGAGAATAGACAGAATTTATGATACCTTCATTAATGAAAGTGAGCTTAGAATATGTGACATGACCATAAAAAAACTGGCAGATTCTTTACCTAAAAAACCCTACTCCTCAAGAGAATTCATACAACATATGGGTAGATATTTGAAAGAGAAAAACATGGGCAAGGATTCAGTCGTTAGATTGGCTTATGAAAAAAATGTACCAATCTTTGTTCCAGCATTCTCAGACTGTAGTGCAGGTTTTGGGTTAGTATACCATCAATTCAAGAGAGGAAACAAGCCAAAGGTCAGTATAGATTCAGCACGTGATTTTTTGGAATTGACAAAGATAAAGATCACCACTAAAGAGACGGGTCTATTTATGATTGGTGGCGGGGTACCCAAAAACTTTGCTCAGGATATAACAGTAGCTGCAGATATACTGAAGAGACAAGCACCGATGCATAAATATGCAATTCAGATTACAGTTGCAGATGAGAGGGACGGAGCTCTTTCAGGCTCAACCCTTAAAGAGGCACATTCTTGGGGGAAGGTAGATAAAGGCCTTGAACAGATGGTATTCTCAGAGGCTACTATTGCTTTTCCTCTAATAGCGAGTTACGTCTATCATAGAGGCAATTGGAAGAAAAGATCTCCAAAAAATCTAAATCTTTTAATAAATGAAGATAGGATTTAACAGAAATATTAAAATGTATCCTTTAAATATCATTTAATAGAGAAAAATGAGAGAAATATCTGAACAAATACTTGAGAAGAAAAAACAAAGATCAAGGGCTATAGCAAAAGCTCTATTTATTATTTCTACGCTTTATCTGATTCTCTTCATTGCAGTTATTCTGATTGTATACTATTTTGGCATTGGATATAAATGGATTCAGGCACTCCAGATTTCCCTGCCAATAGCACTTCTGATAGGCATCATCATCTATGCAATATTCATCGTAATAATTCTATCGCTCTACGCAAGCTACAGGTCAGCAAAGAAAAAAGTTGTTGAGTCCAAGGCTTTAGGTAATGGAGAAAAACCTCTCTATGTTTATACTTGCCCAGAAGGTGCAAGAGGAGGAATATTCAGTAGAACCATAATCAAAATCGACAATAATGCAGAGGTAAACATAAGATATCAGATGGTTAAACCAGAAGAGCTTTGGCTTTAAACTACCTTTTTAGCACTCCAAACTGAGAGAGTTTCTCAGGCAGATATGTATCTGTTACATAATCTAAACCATACTTTGCCAATGCCTGCTGCTCAGACTTCTTACCAAGTTTTAATTGAAGTTTTATCTCATCTTTCCAGAATTTGCCCTTGAATCTTGGATCAGTCAGTTCACTCTTGAGAGCTTTAATATCTTCCTTCGTTAATTCATCGGTTGGTAATTTATAGTTAACAATATCTGAGGGTGCAACTCCCAGAAATTGTGCTGTTGGTGTCGCAAGATACTCCGAGATATGAGCTGTTTTGATTGCACCGTATGCAACACTTGCAAAAATCCTATAACTCCAAGGGTCACAGTCAGTAAAAACAAATACAGGAAGCTTTTTTTCTTCAGCAAGCCGTTTTATAAATCTTCTCGTTGATCGTGCTGGCTGCCCCTTCAGATGAACAAGTATTGCACGATGGGTGGTATCAAAACCATTTTCTACCAATCTATCAAACATACCTCCAGTTTCTATTGCTAAAAC
This sequence comes from uncultured Thermoplasmatales archaeon, assembly GCA_964446335.1. Taxonomy (GTDB): domain Archaea; phylum Thermoplasmatota; class E2; order DHVEG-1; family B18-G2; genus CAYUOG01. The sequence continues at coordinate 2,329 of CAYUOG010000071.1, read as the reverse complement.
AAAGTCAGCATCAACACTTTTGAACTTTATTTTTTCCTTTTCTACATTATATGGTATAGAATAGCCAGCATCACCAACATCATCCTGGCAATGTATCTTTCTTTTTTCTCCGCTCCTCGTCATCTCTTCTATAACTAGATTCCCAATGATTCTTGCGCCATCCTCCTCTGGCCTTAACTTAAAATCTTCTCTTAAACATCCAGTGATAACTTCAAGATCTTCTGCCAGGCTATCTGAATCCTGTTGAGAACTGAATTTTGCCAGATTCCAACCCTCTGAGATATAGTACATCTCTCTCAATGTTGAGGATTTCTTAGTTTTGATCATGCTTTTTATGAATTCAGCGACATACATAGTGCGGAGAAGCATATATGCACCATCGAGTGTTTTTGCAGTTCTTGAAGTTCGTCCTTTTCCATATTTCCAGACACCAAAATGCTCATCGAATATGATGTTTGATTTGGCACGAGTTGGTAAAGTTAAAGTCGGAATTTCATTCTGTTGTAAATCGTTATAAATTTTCTCTGCGATGGCATCAAGCTTCTGCAAAACCTCTTTTTTACTTTCCATTATTCTCCCTCCCACTTGTTTGCACCTATTACATACTCTGGATTTATGCCCTCTACGTAAAGATCATTTTCGTCAAAATCACCTTTATCTAGACCTGCCAACTCAAAAGTAACATCAAGCTTTGATGTGGGCGGTATTGTGGGAAGACACCACTTTATATATCTTCCTTCTTCTATCTTTTCTGGCTTTGGATCAACATAACCTACAATTGCATCGCTTGGAATGAGAGCATACAAATTAAACTTCTGAGGTTTTTGTTTGTAATTGGCAATAATCAATCTGCTCTTTGTTATGTATCCATGCCCCTTATCATCATCAAACTTATCAAGTGTTGTCTGTTGATCCCTTCGTTCAACCTTTTCATAGGTTATGATATCCTCTATCCATACTACATCCATTATCTTTGTTATTACGGCATCTAGAGGGGGAACAGGTTTTTCAAGCATGCTAGCAGATTTCTTTGCTATTTCTGGAAGGATTTTTGTAATAAGCTCGAATTTTTCTCGGGTTTTCTTCCTTCTTTCCTTCTTTGTTAAATGGCTTTGCATCCTTCTTGCACATTCTCTAAGAGCAAGTTTTATTTCATTTTCAATCTCAGGTACATCTGCTATTGCCTCTTTACTCTCTGAAGTAAATGGAACACTTGTTGAGGCAACGTGTATAAAGAATATTGCTGGACCTGTTGGTATACCCTTTCCACCTCTCTGTTCAAGTTTGTATCTTCTCCAGTCTATATCAGATAAAGCCGCTGTTGAAACACAACCACCTTGCTGGTAGAGAAGAGGAACTCTATTTGCAAATCTTAAAATTTTCACTGGAGAATTTGGATCCAGTTTTCCGCCATATACTATGCCTGCCTCTACTTGGAATGGATGACCAGAATAAACAGAGGGAGGTCTTGTTGTTGCAACTATGAACTCGGGAGAAATTTCCCTAGTTTCATGCTTCAAACTCCTTTTAATCAAAGTTTCACCAATTGGTGAGAGACAGTCTGTAGGTGGGGCCATTATCTTTACTTTTTTGAAGGCCTTATGAAGTCTGATAAATTCCTCTCTTGTTAATTCCTTTGGATTTGCATCCTTGTCTAAACCTGCAATCCTGCATACTGCATCTGTAGTTCTTTCTCCCATAGAGGTAAACTCCTTTCTGAGAAAAGTTGAAAGTTTTCTATTGCTGGTGTGCTTTGCCATCTTTATAAGTGTACCAAGCTCTATTCCTTGAGGATGTGGTTTTTTGAGTTCAATGGTAGGTGCTGGTAGAGTGTCTGTTACTCTTTCAAATAAGTGCTTATCTCCATTTGGTTCCACAAAGGTTATTTGGGCATGGGGATTAACAATAGATGTGCTTTGTAGATAATCATAAAGGAAATGCCTTCCTCTTTTGTAGTCACCATGAATCGTTATCTCAATTCTGGTACCATGTTCTTTTTCCCATGTTACTATTTCATTTCTTACTATTTCTGGAGTGTTTTTGTTGGTATCTATGGCAAGTTCATATAGATGTGCAGGCTGTTTCTCTCCTATCTTTGAAAGAACAAGGGTGTGTTTCCCAGTCGAAAGTTGCCCATACAAAACAACTGCAGAGATTCCTATACCTTGCTGCCCCCTGCTCTGTCTTATGGCATGGAATCTTGAACCATAGAGTAGCTTACCAAAAACGAGAGGTATTTGTCTTTTGATAATTCCTGGACCATTGTCCTCTACAATAATTTTACATTCACCATCCTCTCCTTTAGTGTGTATTTCAACAAGGATATCGG
>CAYUOG010000070.1:0-4523 GCA_964446335.1 uncultured Thermoplasmatales archaeon | reverse complement strand
TACATGCTGCAATAATTGTCAATATGCCAGCGACGGTAAGGTATCTGCTCCTTTTATTCATATTTTTAATTCTTCTATTTTTCATTCCTTCTAATCTAGCTCCACATTCTGGGCAATACTTCATATTTATCACCAAATAAAGGTTGACTTTGATTTTCTATATAACTTTAGAAAATGTTCGGAAAAAACCAAACGAAAACCAAACGGTTTTTAAAAGGAATTTAAATAGTATAAATGAAGATGACAAAAATTACCATAGATAAAGAAACTTTCAAAGCACTTGCATCCGATGCTAGATTGGAGATACTCAAAACCCTGGACGGAAGGAAAATGAATCTCTCCGAGATTTCAAGAAAAACCAATCTCAACAAGGCTACGGTTCATGAGCATCTTACAAAACTTGTTGGAGCAGGACTGGTAAAGAAGATAGAGAGGGAAGGTCACAAATGGACGTATTATAAACTATCATGGAAAGGTTCAAATCTCCTGCATCCAGAAAATACAAAGATTGTGGTAATGTTTAGCTTGGCCTTTGTTCTTCTCATAAATGGCATTATACAGCTAATATGGTATGCAAAGGGCACTCTCATAAGTCTAAATGAAAAGTTTTTCAGCGGAGAGGCAATTCCCCAGGCAGAGGAAGCTGGTGGTAGATTATTTGTAAACTTTCCATACAATAAAAGTTCAATTCCAGACACTACCTCATGGATACATGGAAATGAAACTACATTGGGTAAGGCAGGAGAGACAAGTAATGCGACCTTTATACCCCACATATATGCCTTTATTCAAGACCCTCTTTTCTTATATGTAGGCATAGCAAGTATAGCCATCTGCATAGCGCTGCTGTTGTTTGCTACGTGGAGACTCTGGAAAAATAGAATACCTGCACTGTAACCTTTTAAAGGAGCTTTTCTTTCGTTCTTTTCCAATGAAAAAGTTTCTTGCCATAGCGTTCATACTTATTGCAGTTATCTCCTGGTCTCTCAGTTTTCCGCTGGTTAAGATCCTACTCAATAATAATGTACCGCCTATAACGATGGCAATGTTACGTCATCTAATATTCATACCAATGTTGATTTTTATCACATTAAGAGATGGTAAAACGTCATTTTCTCATACAAAAAAGGCATGGCTAACTTTTCTCCTACTTGGAATATTTACCATTTTCATTCCCAATGTATCTCAAAATATTGGCATGCAGTACACTACCGCATCGACCTCGAGTATAATTCAATCTTCTACTCCAATATTTACAATAATACTCGCTTTCATTTTTCTGAAGGAATCAAAGAACTTTAGCAAGATAATAGGTACGGTTATTGCAATGATTGGAGTCATTCTCCTTGTTTCTGGAGGAAAAATAGAGATGGGCGGAACAACCTACGGAAATACTCTAATATTGATTTCCTGCGTTTCTTATGCCATTTCAGGAGTCATACTTAAGAGAGGATTGATGGAAATAAAAGCCAGTCATTTACTTTGCTTTGAAACTCTATTTGGTTTTGTTTTTCTATTTTTTTCTACTCTGATGTTTGAGAATGTATATACTATAGCAACCTTTGATGTATATACGTGGTTTTTGATAGCAATATTGGCAATATTTGCCAGTGGAATTGCTGCAATTTTGTACTATGTGGTTCTGATAGATACAGAGCTCTCCCAACTCATAGTCTTCGTTTATCTCATCCCCTTATTTGCTGTAGTGTTCTCCTATTTCATGCTTGGAGAAACAGTCTCTCTGCAAATTTTGTTCTTTGCAGCTTTGATAATTAGTGGTGTTGTGATTGCACAGAAAAACAAGGTAGAAATGAGAGGAGTTTAGACTAATTACTTATTGCTTCTTTGGTCTTGGCTTAAAACCCATACTAAATGTTCCGTCAGTATTTTGAACCATTACAGTAGCTTCTCTTTCCTTGGCAATACGTCTTGCTGCCTTGATGGCCGCGAGTTTTGTTCTGTGATGGCTGAATATCTTACCATGGCTTCGTACAGCCCAGTCACCTCTCACTTGACCAGGTTGTGGTTTGCTTACTACATAAATTACGTTTGATGGTTTCTTATTTTTTGTTTCCATTTTTTCACTTCCAATATTATGAACAAATTTTTCTCTCCTGTTGAGTCTTTTCAATATACCTTTCTTTTTTAGATAGGGCATTTTTGATCTGGGATTGATTTTTACAATGTATCCCTCAGGTAGTGCGGTAGGTACCCCGCTTTTTGGTCTATGTTCGCTGAAGAAGTAGATGGTTACAATTTTACCACTCTGAAGGGTTACAGTTTTCTTGTAGAGAGTATATTTTCCATATTTATATGCATCTGGATAATATTTTTCCAAATAAGGCATGTTTGACCTTGGATTTATCTTTACTATGTATCCCTCTGGCATGGCTGTTGGTATACCACTTTTAGGTCTATGTTCGCTGAAAAAATATATTATCAATCTCTTGCCACTCTTCAAAACAACCTCTCTTTTGTAAAGTGTGTATTTTCCATATCTGAATATGTTGCTAAAGTATTCTTTGGCATACTCCGATAGCAGGTAAATTATCAGTATGGCATAGATAACAAGGAGAGCAATCTGTTCAATTATGTACTTCCAGACAACTATGCCCCACAGTGGCCAAAGCATAGCCCATAAAATAAAGAAAATGGCAAACTTTCTTGTCCATCTTCTCCTCATTTTAAAACCATATATGATTAACAAAAGTGATAGAGCAGTAATAATCAGTAGAAATATCAAAACACCAGAATAGAGCAGCTCAAGAGAAAAGAGACTGTATCCATAAATCACCAAAAGTCCATGGGTAAAGAAGGAGTAAAAGAAGAATATCTCTACTCCTATCAGCGTCACCAGAAAGGCAATAGCGCCCAAGATTTCTCTGTTTATCCTATTCAAATAATCCTCTCCTGAAAAATAAAACCACCAACCCAACAAGAAGTGTTGTACTTAAACCGGTAACTGTATACCAGAAAGCATCTATATTACTTTGTGCCATTGATTTCTCCTGTATTTCAACTATGGCTTCATCAACAGATGAGGCACCATCATCATCGGTTACTGTGAGCTTTACTGTATATCTCCCACTTTTCTCATAGCTATGCGAGACTGTTTTACCAGAACCTGTTTTTCCATCACCGAAGTCCCATTGATAGGAAACTATGCTTCCATCGGAATCATAGCTTGCTGAGCCATCAAAAGAGATCGCATCACCTACATATCCAGAGTAAGAACCTCCAGCTTTGGCAACTGGTTCTTCATTAGCCTTGGGCTTTGACTTTGGTGGTTGAGAAGGCTGCTCCTTAGGTTGTAGAGATTTTAACATTTTAGCTAGTAACAAACTACCCCCTATGACAATCAGAGGATGCTTGAGAAGAGGATTATACTTGTAACGCCAGACAGTGATTTTTGCACTTCCATTAGCTGTGCTACTGTAGGCTTTAACCTCTAAAGTATGTCTCTTTCCAAGCTCTAAAGGATTTAGGGGCCAGTCCCAAGCATAGGGACTTTCATTATCCACATACATGAGTTGTTCATCTACGTAGAATTCAACCCTGTCGATACTTTGGTTACTGCTTACGTTTGCTTCTACAGTTATTTCTCCAACAACTACGGTTCTGAAGAGCAAACGCCTTTTCTTTATATTATCGATATATAAATAATTCTTAAGCGGTTTGATTATTGTCACAACAATAGAATCCTCACCATTATATGGATATATCTTACCATCATCTGGATCATAGTATCTATCTAGCCTTCCATCACCATCAGAATCAAATACCCACTCCTCTGTACCATCATGATCAACATCCTTAAGAAAAACATCACAGAGGATATCGTCATCTGGGTCCCAGTATCTATCTGGAAGACTATTGCCATTTATGTCTATAAAATGATCTATTTTACTATCGTTATCTCCATCGATTGATGAAACAGCATTTGAAGACTGATCTGGATCTATATATAGCTCGTATCCATTTCTCTCATTACCATCTGCATCAAAAGCCATCTCCTTATTGCCATCATCATCTGTATCTCTTGATTTGGGTGGATTTATGGTATAAACAACAACTGTCGTAGTTTTGGTGTGCCAGACATGCGGGCAGGTTTCAAAGGCGTGTATTTCTATATTATCTAGATGTAATCCACTATCTAAAACCTTTACATCAAACTCTATAGAAAGCATATCACCATCAAAAAGTTCAATATCAGAGATATTCGACCAAGTAATGGTTTTCCCATCGGTAGATACGTTTGTTTCAGGAATAGTTGCATTACCCAGATACTCCAGACCCTCTGGGAAGGTATTGATAACAGTTATCCATTTTATTTTGTAAGAAATTCCCTCTCCATCTGGATCGTGATAGGCAATACTTACATTGAATCTTAAAATATCGCTCTTATCAGCAGATACACAATTACTCCATATGCCTTCATCATCATCCCAAACAAGACCTTTCAATTCTATAGGTGCTATGCTGTTTCCTGAGGTATATATGGCTGGAGATAATGCAGAGAAGAG
>CAYUOG010000069.1:0-4563 GCA_964446335.1 uncultured Thermoplasmatales archaeon | reverse complement strand
TTAGTAGAGAGGTACCAGAAGCAAAAAGCGTCGTGGATGCATTAATTTCAGAATTCAACAATAAATCGAAAAAAGATCAAATCACTATAAAAAAACAGGATATTGAGAAAAACAAAATTTACTTAACAGTAACATCGGAAGGGAAACGAAGGGCACATGAAGTATTGTTACAATTCAGAAAAAACCTATCTGAAAAGATGGGAAAAGAATTTCATGTTGGTATCAGAAGCTTGAAGATTAACAGTTATGAAATCTCCTTTGATGTCGAAAGGGAACCACTTCATGCTGTAGCTATACCCTTCGCAAAACTCGACATTTCTGGCAAAAAAGTAAGAATTATTTTAGAATCCATCGATGAAGAATTTCTCAGGAAAAACTATGTTGATAGGATTATCAGAAGAGTTAAAGAAAAAATAGATGCGCAGTACTATGAAGGTAAAAAGGAGTATTGGGAACTAGTATGGAAGAGTGAGGAAAGGGAGCCAGTATGGAGCAAAGACCCATCTGAAGAGATGCAAAAGTTGGGATGGATAGTTTTACTTGGAAAAGGAAAATGGTTCTATAATCCTCCTGCAGCAGCTATTATGAGAGCCATGGAGAGGATAGCCATCGAGAATATAATTACTCCTCTTGGTTTTAACGAGGTTATTGAGCCGATGCATGTTTCTTTTGAAACCTGGCTAAAAACAGGTCATCTTGAAGGTATGCCCGGCGAAATATATTATATATGTGAACCAAAAAGCAGGGATCCAGCAGAATGGGAGAGATTCATTGACATAGTTAAGATAACAAGGGAAGTACCAGAGGAAGAAATCCTTAAGAATATCAAACCTCCTAGGGATGGCGTAGTATATGCTCAATGTCCAAATATATATGCCTCGATGAAAGGGAAAACAATAGCAGAGGATAATTTACCTTTACTCCTCTTTGAACATTATGTCCCGTCTAATAGGTATGAATCAGGAGGTAAACATGGGATAGAGAGGGTTGATGAGTTTCATAGAATAGAGATTGTGTATATTGGGACGAAGGAGCAACTGGTTGAAGTTAGAGATAGCCTTATAGAGAGATATAAACATGTTTTCAATGAGATACTTGAGCTTGAATGGAGAATGGCAAGGGTAACGCCTTTTTACATGCAGCAGGCAGGCATTGTTGGCAATGAAGAAGGAATAGTAAAGGGAACAATAGATTTTGAGGCATATCTCCCCTATAGAGGAGATAGAAATAAGGAATGGCTAGAGTTTCAGAACATTTCCATAGTTGGTGACAAGTATACCAGGGCGTTCAACATAAAAGGGCAAAAAAGCGACTTATGGAGTGGTTGCTCAGGTATAGGTCTTGAGAGGTGGATGATTGCATTTTTAGCACAGAAAGGTTTAGATCCAGACAAATGGCCAAAGGGCTTTAAAAAATATCTTCCTCAGCTGCCAGAAATGCCTAGATTCTTATAACCGCTACTTGTGAATAAAAATTCCCACTAATTTTTCCTTATTTTCAATTTTTACAAATCCAAATCTTTCAAACTGAACTATTTCACCCTCATTGATTGATTCTATGGATTTTTCCACAAGTCCCCTAATTTCCTTTAGACTGTCTTTGTTAAATTCTCCATTCTTAAATAGCAGGTCAGGTTTATAGATCAACATATCTAAACCTTCTTCCGTAACCCACTGTATCTTGTCGTATTCTGGCTTAAGCTCTTTACCAGCAAATTTGGATATTATAACATCATCTTTCTCCTCTATCTGAACGTTATAGAGATCCTTCAATCTTATCACTCTGCTCTTCTTGAGTTTTTCAGCATCTTCTTTTGATATGTAAAAAACATCTCCAACCTTTATTTTTCTATATCCCAGATCTTCTGTTGGATGCAGTTTTAGAGTTTTCTCCATATGGGGCGCATTTTTTACAATCATTTTTACTGGGTCAGGAACAAAGAAAAACCTCTTAGCTATAGGGTCTATTAACTTTCTATTTATGGCTTCTATCTGATCGAAGGTAACTCTCGATTCTACCTTGGAAATTCCCTGGGAGAGAACAAACTGCCTTAAAGTTTCTTTCAGTATCCCTCTCCTTCTCAAACCACGTAGAGTTGGTAATCTAACATCATCATATCCATGCACTTGTCCCCTCTCTATGAGTGGTTTTATCAACCTCTTTGATACAGGCATTCCTTCTATTGCAAGTCTCGAAAATTCCATCAGGTGTGGTTTTCTCAGATTCAACCTTTCCAATATGTAAAAATAAACCTCGTCCCTAAGCTCATACTCCTTTGTCCTAAAGGGATGCGTTACTCCACTTAGACTATCTTCAATAGCACCAGCAAAATCATAAGTGGGCCATACCCTATATTTATCTCCTTGAATAGGATGCTCTGCGTCTATTATCCTAAACAATGTCGGATCCCTCATGGCTGTGTTTGTACTCTTCATGTCTCCCTTTAATCTCAGTATTGCACTTCCTGGAGTAAGATTATCTTGCATCTCTCTCCAGAGCTCTCTATTTTCCTCTTTGCTTCTACTTCTGCAACTACAGGTTATTCCTCTAAATCTATTCTCTTTTATACTATCAGGTTTACAGGTACATACATAAGCATCTTCCTGCTCTATTAGTTTCAAAGCAAGTTTGTAGTGTTTTTCGATGTTATTAGATGTGTTGTATTCTTCATCCCATTCTAAACCCAGCCATTGCAGATCCTCCCTCTGAACTTGATAGAACCTTAATTCCTCATTTTCTGGATTAGTATCATCAAATCTCAGTATAAACCTACCATCATACATCCTCGCATACTCATAATCAATAATTGCTGCTTTTGCATGCCCTATATGTAAGTATACATTTGGTTCTGGCGGAAATCTTGTGACAACCTTGCCTTTTTCAGCATGTGGAAGAGGAGGTAATGAAAAATCTCTCTCTTTCTTCTCTTTAATCAAAAGTTCGGGTGCAATTTCTTCTAGCATCTTTCTCTGTTCGTTTATACTCAGCTGGTTTATTTCCTGTGTTACCTCCTCTACTATCTGGTAAACAATCTTTACTTTACTTCTCAACTCATTTTTTTCTGCAAGTATCTTTCCAATAACCGATTTTGCAACCGCTTTACCATCGTGCTGTATTGCATTTTGTAGTGCATATTTTCTTGCTATACTTGTTATATCATCTTCTTCTCGAGATTGCATACTCAGCCAGCTCTTTTAGCACATTTTTTGAATCAGAATCTTTAAGAACATCATCCAACACGCTCTTTGCCATCTCAGAGTATTTTTCTGCCTTCTTCCTTGCATATTCTATAGAGCCAATATTGGAAAGAATCTCCACTGCTCTCTTTATATCCTCATGCGTAGCTCTTTTGTTTCCTAAAACAGAGGAAAGAATCTTTTTTTCCTTCTCGTCTGCATTGGATAGGGCATGAGCTACAATCAAAGTCTTTTTTCCATTCCTAAGGTCATTGCCTATGTCTTTGCCCACTTCCTCTTCTTTGCCACAGAGGTCGAGATAATCATCCCATATTTGAAAGGCTAAACCAAAGAACTTTCCATATCTTTTGAGAGCATCAACCTGCTTTTTGGTTCCACCACCAATAATAGCCCCTCCAGTTGTCGCACAGGAAAATAGAGAGGCAGTCTTTTTTTCTATCATAGATAGATATTCCTCTTCACTTACCATCTTCCTCTTCTCAAATTCCATATCCAGCTGCTGTCCATCACATATCTCCTCAACACTCTTTATCAAGACATAATTGAGTTTTTTGAATACAACAGGATCTACTTTCAATTCATATAGAACTTCAAAAGCCTTGGCAAACAATAAATCGCCAGCAATAATTGCTGTGGGTTCTCCAAATTTGATATGGACGGTTTCCAATCCTCTCCTTAGAGATGATTTATCCATTATGTCATCATGGACTAAAGTAAAGTTGTGTACAATCTCTACAGCCAAGCCAAAGGGAAGAGCATCTTCACCCTTTCCACCTACTGATTCTGCAGATAACATGACAAAAAGAGGACGCAATCTCTTTCCACCAGCTAGAGGAAGATGTCTTGCAGCATCATAGAGGATCTTTGGTTCTCCATTGGATAATGTTTTGTTAAGAGCATCGTTGATTTGCTTAATCTTCCCATCAAATTTTTTAATCAAATCCATACAAATCCACCTTTGATAACTCTTTTATATTCTCTGCTCCAACCAGAAACATGGCAGCACGCAACTCATTTATTATTGCTTCCATCTCTTTTGCTGCATGGTTTTCTCCTTTCACTGCCGGTTTTAACATAGCATGGGCAACTCCAAAAACATCTGCACCAAGTGCAATTGCCTTTGCTCCATCCAGACCATTTCTAATTCCGCCTGTAGCGATGACAGTAAGTTGATTTCCAACAGCTTCTCTGACATCGATTATGGATAGCGGGGTAGGTATACCCCAATCCCAGAAAGTCTTTCCCATCCTCTCATGCAACCAGTCCTTGATCATCTTTGCTCTGTAATACTCTATTGCAGCAAAGGAAGTGCCACCAGCACCACCAACATCTATTCCAGCTATTTTTGTTTTCATAAGTCTCTCTG
>CAYUOG010000068.1:0-4573 GCA_964446335.1 uncultured Thermoplasmatales archaeon | reverse complement strand
GCAATTCTTATACATCTATCATAGTCTGGTTTACCTTTACCTTCCAATATCTTATATTCTCTAAATTGTCTTCTAACCTCAGTCACCATCTTCTCTGCGGCTCTACCCACTGCTCCAAGCGTGAGAGCTGAAAATACAAATGGTAGCATACCACCTATAAATAAGCCTGCCATAAGATATGGTGAGGTTAAAGACATATTCATAGTTACATTAAGTGATTCTGCTCTTTTCACAAATGTAAATATTAATGCAAGAGCTGTTATAGCAGCAGAACCTATAGCAAAACCTTTACCCATAGCTGCAGTTGTATTACCAACAGCATCAAGTTCTTCTGTTCTCTTTCTAATCTCACCACCTAACCCAGCCATCTCCGAGATACCTGCAGCGTTATCTGCAACGGGTCCATAGCAATCTGTAGATAATGAGATACCAAGGGTTGAGAGCATACCTATTGCAGCAAGTGCTACACCATAAAAGTTTGCAAATTCAAAGGCTAGAACCATTGCTACCGCTGTAGAGATAATAGGTATAACAGTACTCATCATACCTACTGACATACCTTCCAGTATATTTGTAGCAGCACCTGTCTCTGCTGCTTCTGCTATTTTTTTAGCTGGTCTACGTTGATGGGAGGTAAAATATTCGGTTGATAAACCTATTATTACCCCATCTACTAAACCGACGAGTATAGCATAAAATGGATTCAGATCATTTAATAAAACATATGTGGCTATGAATGCTAGAATAGCAAATATTATAGATGCTCCAAATAAACCATTTCTAAGAGCAGTATAAGGATTTTTAGCTTTAACAAAAATCATACCAATTATAGAGGAGAAAATGCCTAAAGCCGCTATAAACATGGGATATACTATTCCATATTTACCATATACCGATAATAGTAACCCTAGGCTCATACCTGATATTATCGAATCTACATAGCTTTCAAATAGATCTGCACCCATACCTGCTACATCTCCAACATTATCTCCAACATTATCTGCTATTACAGCAGGGTTTCTAGGATCATCTTCTGGTATATTCTCTTCTACCTTACCAACGAGATCTGCTCCTACGTCAGCGGATTTTGTATATATCCCACCGCCTACTCTAGCAAATAAAGCTATACTACTAGCTCCAAAACCAAAACCAAATAGTATATTAGCGGAGGCATTACCATATATCAGGAAGAATATACTTATACCTAATACTCCTAATCCAACTACAGAGAGTCCCATAACTGCACCAGATGAAAATGCCACTGTTAAACCACTAGCCATTCCATCTTTACTTGCCTCAGCAGCTCTAGCATTAGCTTTAGTAGCTATTCTCATACCTATATTCCCAGCTAATGCAGAGAATATTGCTCCGACGATAAATGCAATACTTGTCTCCCATGGTAGATCGGTGAAATAACTTGTAATGAGAAGTACTATAACAACTACTACAACAAAGATAGATATAATCTTATATTCTTCTTTGAGAAATGCAAGAGCCCCTTTATGTATATGATCAGATATCTCCTGCATTTTTTTAGTACCCTGAGGTTTCTTAGAAACATAATATGCGAGAAAACCTGCTATAATTAGTGCTACCAGCCCACTTATCGGAACTATATAAGATACTTCCACAACTCCTCACCATCGAGATATCTAAGGGGATTTATTTAAGTATTTTTCTTTTTTAATTTAACGAAACTGTCAAGAAGAGAGCCATCAACTTAAGACACCTCCTTATAAAAATTGATAAAACCAGCAAACGATTTAACCAAGTAGAAGAACCTTCTCCAGAAACTTTTTACCCTAGATTTAAACAGATTATATCTCGCTCAATATCATTCCTCTCCTCAAACCCCCTATATATTTCATATCCTAAAATCTATATAATCTAAATAAGGAGATTAGAAACCCTCTCAACTGTCTGAAATAATACTATTCTAGTGTGGTAAAAATACTTCGTAAATATTCCTTATTTTTAAAATTTAAATGGACAACAACTGTCAAACAATCCTTTTAAAGATTCTCTGGCAAATTTTTATTAGTATGAGGAGGATAAATAAAATCTCAATATTCATTGCGATGATTGTGCTAATATCTTGTCTATCTGCTACTATAGCTCAATCTGAAAGTGAAAATGTAAATGATTTAGGCGATAAGAAACCTTTTGAGCTTTACAGCAGCTCAACAACAAATCCCCCTGCACCAGAGGAGGGTAGCAGTATTTCTATACAAGATATAGTTGTATATAAGGATAAACCTGATGAGGACACCTCAGACAATGGTGGTGAGAATGATCAAGAGGTAGCAGATAGCAGTGGTACAAATAATGACCAGTCCTCAAGCAATACAGATTCCTCACAGGAAATTCAAACCAGTTCACATTCAAATGGTGGAAGCTCAGGTAGCTCCAGCAATAGTCGAACTATTCCAGACCAGAATAAAGAAGAGACAAATGGATCCAAGACAGCGCCAGAGATAGGCGAAACCGATAACGAAACCAACGAAAGTTCATTTACAGATATCTTGGATTCCTTTTATCGCATACCAGATGATGACCCTTCAGATAATCATTACTACACCAGAAGCCACTATGCTACAGTGGATGATGATAGATCTGAGGGAATAAGTCCATTGTATTATGTATTGGTGATAGCGATACTGATAATATCCTATTTTGTAGCAATAGAGTTGCAGAACAGATTAAAGAAAAATGACACAGAAAGTAAAGAAGTTGAGTCCATAGATGTAAAAAGGATTTCAAAGAGAGAGGAGATTATCTACATACCAAAGAAGAAAACAGTAAGCGAGTTTTTTGAACAATAAATCAACGGGTTCAATTTATATATGGGAAGTGGAATTACTGCTCTCATTAATCTTTTGAGATGAGGAAAATGGAAAAATACCAATCTATATTGAGAGAAAGATTAGACGAAGAGAACTACAAAAAGCTCATGGCAGTCGATAACCCAAACGTTCATGAGTTTGTGGCAAAGTACATAGAGCTTTGTAATCCAAAATCTGTGTTTGTCTCTGATGGCTCTCCAGAGTCGTTGAAATATATCAGAGATGCCGCCATAAAGAATGGCGAGGAGCAGAAACTTGCTATAGAAGGGCATACTGTACATTTTGATGGTTACTATGATCAAGCTAGAGACCGAGAGCAGACAAAGTTTCTTGTATCTAAGGATACCAAGTTAGGATCATCGCTTAGGACAACAGATAGAGAGGCAGGATTAGAGGAGATTCATGAACTCCTTAAGGATATAATGAGAGGACATGAACTCTACGTGTGTTTCTTTTCTCTCGGACCAACCAATTCTGTATTTTCAATCCCTTGTCTGCAATTAACAGATTCAAGCTATGTGGCGCATAGTGAGAATATTCTTTATAGACAGGGGTATGAAGAGTTTATTCGCCGAGGAAAAACCAAAAACTTCTTTAAATTCGTCCATTCTGAAGGAGAACTCGATGAGAGGAATACTTCAAAAAACATAGACAAACGCCGGATTTATATAGATCTGGAAGAAGATACAGTTTACTCTGTGAATACCCAATATGGCGGTAACACGATAGGTTTAAAGAAGTTAGCTATGAGACTCGCAATAAATCATGCAGCAAAGGAAGGATGGCTCACAGAACACATGCTTGTTATGGGTATTCATGGACCAAACAACAGAGTAACTTATTTTTTGGGTGCGTTTCCATCCATGTGCGGAAAGACATCTACAGCAATGCTTGATGGCGAAACCATAGTTGGGGATGATATAGCATATATAAGGGAGATAGACGGGGAGGCTAGAGCAGTCAATGTAGAGAAAGGTGTTTTCGGAATAATTAAGGGTATAAACTCAAAGGATGATCCACTCCAATGGAAAGTCTTGCACACTCCAAACGAAATCATATTTTCTAATGTGTTGGTTACAGAGGATGGACACGTTTATTGGACTGGAAAAGATGGAAAAATGCCAGAGAAGGGTACAAATCACTCTGGTGAGTGGTGGATTGGAAAAAAGGATGCAGAGGGAAAGGAAATACCACCGTCTCATCCCAATGCAAGGTTTACAGTAGCATTAGATGCCTTTGAAAATCTTGATCCAAAACTTGACGATCCTGAAGGTGTGAAGGTTGGTGCCGTAGTTTACGGGGGAAGGGATTCTGATACATGGGTTCCTGTCCAAGAAGCTTTTGACTGGATACATGGAATAATTACTAAAGGTGCCTCTCTTGAATCTGAGAGAACTGCAGCAGTACTTGGCAAGGAGGGAGTTAGAGAATTTAATCCCATGTCCAATCTAGATTTTCTTTCTATACCTATAGGTAGATACATTGAAGTAAACTTAGATTTCGGAAAAAAATTGAATAATCCTCCAAAGATATTTTCAGTCAACTATTTTTTGCGAGATAGAAAAACAGGCAAATACTTGAGTGAGAAGGTAGACAAAAAGGTATGGTACAAATGGATGGAGTTGAGTGTATATAATGATGTTGATGCAATAGAAACACCTACAGGTTTCATACCAAAATACGATGATTTAAAACCTCTGTTCAAAAAGGTTCTTGCCAAGGATTATTCT
>CAYUOG010000067.1:0-4679 GCA_964446335.1 uncultured Thermoplasmatales archaeon | reverse complement strand
CTCTTTTTCTATTACTTCCATCTCCTCATCTGTTGTTTTTTCCTCTTTGGGTTTTGGTTTTTCTTCCTTTGATTCCTCTGTCTTCTCTGCTTCTTTCTTTTTCTTTGGTTCTTCTATCTTTAACGTTGGTCTCTTCAAAAGTTCTGACTTATACACCTCCACCTTTCTCAGAGGATAGAATTTTTTACAGTTTTTGCTTATCTCCTTACTTAACTCTTCATTCAATATGCCTTTGATAAGTTCACTGAGTGTTCTATCTTTTGCATAGGAGATTACTGTATCTTTCATTATCTTTCTTATCTCATGTTTTTGAGAAGTTTGTATTCTCCTCTCTGTAGTTGCAAAGGGTTTTAGTCTTATAAGTGCACCATCTTTCGTATTAACATCATATACTCCATCTATCCGTGATCTCCTTCTACGAATGAGTCTTCTTACATAATCTGTTGTGAGTGTGTGTCCATAAAAGTATGTATGTGCATCTGACCCCTCAACCTCATCTATCTTGAAGTATAGCTTTATGTGAGATTTTCTGAAATCTCCTGTCAAGTCTTGGAGAGAAATCTCTGTCACTCTTCCAATAAGCAGATTCTTATCGGCTGCAAGAGTTTCAGCTATCGGTGCTTCATCAAACATGGATGGAGCAAGTACTCTATACCATGATTTTGCTTTCCATTTGTCTTTTATTCGTTTAATTGCTGCTCTTGATTTTGCTTTTACCATGTTATCACTCTTTTACTAAAACTGCTTCCTGAATGAAATTCCTCTACTTAAATTTATACCAAGAAGGTTAATAGTTCAGAGAAAGCTTTGGCATAGAATTTTGATATAATTGTATGCATGTTTGACTGTCTCTTCATTTACACAACCATACAGCAGCATCACATATAACCTTTGACATTGTTTCTGTAAAAAGTTTTAATCTTCTTCTTTCTCTGAAGGTATTGTAAGCAAGGGTAATGTCGATGTCTCTGGTTCTCTAATAATAGAAATCCGTATGTCAGAAAACTCCATAGAAACTCTTCAATATCCATTTGAAAACCTCTCCTGGTGAAACCAAAAACTTCCAGGGATTCTGGGATACATCATCTGCTATAGCTAATGAAAACTATTCCATATTTGGATATGTATCATATGGTGGTAAAGCATCTTTACCTGTCGAAATACAGTTGACACCTCATGAAAAAGTGAGAAAAACACCAGGTTTTGAAGGAGTTGTTCTGCTGGCTGCAATAATACTTTTGGGTATGTTGTATAAAAAGCTCTAGTTCCTTTCTCCAAACGCTCTCTCAAATCTTATTCCATATCTTTTGCAATATTTTTCGATTTCCTCAAAGATTTGTTTGTAATAGTTCTTCTCTTTAAACAGCCTATTTTTATATATCTGCATCATTTCATTGGGCAGATTTTTTTCAAGATTTTCCCAAACTCCACTCTTGAGATGGAGGGAATCTACTATTAGAGTATTTGTACCTGTCTTGTAAAAAACCTCAACCAATTCCTCTACCTCATCTATTTCAATAGTTGGATATGCTGGACCAAAGAAGATGTAAGTTTTTATTCCCCTATCGGAAAGTGCTCTAACCGCCTGCAATCTTTTCTCTATAGATGATGCCTTTGGTTCCATCATTTTTCTCTCTTCGTCTCTAAGAGTTGGTATGGTTAGCCCAACCTCTACATTTTTCAACTTAGATATCAAATCCAAATCTCTCAAAACCAAGTCAGATTTGGTTTGAATATCTATGGGAAAATCATATCTTATCAGTTGTTCCAAGCAGAGACGGGTTAATCGATATTTCTTTTCAATTGGCTGATAAGGATCTGTGACTGTAGATATCCCTATGGTTCCACATCTTTTCTTCTTCAATTCTTTAACCAAGACAGTAGGAATGTTTCTTCTTGTATCAATAAATTCCCCCCACTCATCCCTTGGTATGGAAAGCACGGAAGGAACATAGCAGTATATGCACGCATGTTCGCATCCCCTGTATGGATTTAAGCTGTAATCTATGCCTGGAAGACTTGAAGGAGAAAGTGCGGTTTTGCAGTGAACCTCTCTAATTCTCATGATACGAAATCCTCTAGTCTCCTTTGATTCAAGAAGTCTTTCAATACGGCACTGTTCTTTATCCATCTTTCTATGGGAATGGCCATAAACTTGGATATTTCTTCTAACGCTTCTGCTAGTGTATCGTATTTTGTATATCCTGTTTTTAGTGCAGCTCTCACTGTTTCTCTCACATTCCATACACCGACAGGTAAGATATAACCAGGATGTGCTTCCCTCATAACCACTACACCGGCTTGCATCCTCTCTTTTACCAAAGTCTCATTAACAGCGAGTCTTGCAGCATAATAGCAGCCGCCTATTTCTGCGTAGGTTTTTCTTCCTTTGTAGAACTCATAGCTGTTATACATTGAGATTGTAGCACCATAGGGATTCCAAGTTGTTTTTGGGTACCATGCCTCTATGAGTTCGTATCTCCAGCTTGTTGGCATCATGAGTATGATCCATCTATTATCAAATCTTTTGAATTTATACACTCTATACTCATTGATCAATGGTGCAAACTTTGTTTGTTTAAGCAATTCCTCACCAAGTAGAGAATCAACAGCTGTGATACTCCATCTCGTAGGGACAAAGCGGCGATACTTCTTTACTCCAAATGCTCCTACACTAAATGCCTTTTGAATGCTGCTTATCAGTGCACCTTTTTTGTAGAGTTCAATAATAGCATCTCTCGCCTTTAAATCAGTATCATAAAATGCCTTTTCTATATGTGAATCATATTTTGGGTTGTCAATCTCAAGCCTTTTAAGCGGGGCAGAGGGACCATGGGGTTGAACTTCATCATAAAATGCTATCCTTCCTCTAGGTTTCTTTTCAAAGTATACCTCAGACTGTACAGATTCTTTAGATAACGCGAGTTCTTGTACAAGAGAAACTATTCTGTCAGATGAATTGACATCATGCACATTAACTGTATGTTTACCTCTAACTAATTGTGATCTAAAATTGACAAAATCATCTATGGTTATGTTATCCCACATCTCGGGTGTATCAATAAACGATGTATCCCCTCTAACAGGTGGAACAAGTGGACCTATAGAAACCTTTGGATAGCCTATTCTTCCTACAAATACACTTGGAGGGGAGGAACCATTAAGAATCAGAGAATCTATAGATGGTTGAATTTTAGATAGATATGTCACTCTGAGAAGCACTGGGCACTTTTCTCTACCACATAGCATCTTTGTTCCTCTACATAGTATGCATAGGCTAGAGTGATGTGAATGAAAGTTCTTTGTTGATGATTGCTTAAAAGTCCCCTTCACAAGATTATAGAGATTAAAGCAGTTTAAATCTTTTCGGAGCAGAGATATCTATATATAACTAATAACTCATCATAAGTAATGGAGGTAGTTTATGAAAAATTCTGAAAAACAATCCAAAGAAGATATCACCGATGAGGAGGCTATAAAACATTTTAAAGAGAAGTTTCTGAAAAAGATCCCTGTAAAAAAGCGAAAAAACTCTATGTTGTAGCTGGTGAAAAGAAGTATCCAATAGATGAAATCCTGGACCATATGAAAGCAAAAGATGAAATAGGAAAACTCGAGATTGCGATAGAAAAGGAGTTTATGAGGTGGCTGAGAAAGAGAGGTGAAGAGTGATGGCAAGAGAAGGTGGTGCCATAGGTGTACATGCATACAAGGCAGATTTTATATTTATTGCAGATGATGAGCATTTTCCAAACAGTTATGCAGAACCATTTTTTGATGCACACACAACCACGGATAGAGAACTACTTAAGGGAGCAACACATGGGGAAGCTCATAGAGCATGTTGCAGACGCTATGAATACTGGATTTTGCATGCACCTCTGGAATGTAAGAGGTATCTAATTTGGGATCTAAGGCATAAGGTATTTTATGGAGACAGAAACAAGAAGTTAATTGATAACGAGAGTAAATGCTTTATTGCCACCGCTACCCTTGGAAATGACTCAGCAGATAGATTACAGTCATTCTACTGGCTAAGAGACAATGTAATGAACAAGAAGAAAATTGGAAGGATGTTTGTTAGGATGTACTATAATATAGGCCCACCCTTTGCAGAACTCGTATCAAAAAATAGACCTTTGAGAGCATTATCCTACATACTGCTGATAGGTCCTATGGAGAAGGTTATAAGAAAAAAAAGATATAGAAATATTTAAAATCATTATTTGCCTCTTATTCTGAAATGCAGAAATATAAAAACTTGCTGAAGGGGATTAGCAGAAACATCTTACTTCTTGGTCTCGTCAGTTTTCTCAATGACATGAGTAGCGAGATTGTAATGCCGATACTGCCATTATTCATTGTTTATCTTGGTGGAAGTGAGGTTGTTATAGGTCTTATAAGTGGAACCATGGAGAGCATCTCTAGTCTGTTAAAAGTAATATGTGGTCATCTTTCTGATAGAATTGGAAAACGAAAGATTTTTGTGGGTTTTGGTTACAGCATCTCAGCAGTATTCAAATTTCTTTTGAGTTTTTCTATGGTGTGGCAACACATTCTTATATTCTCGGGTCTTGAAAGAGTTGGCAAAGGTCTAAGAACTGCACCACGAGATGCCATTATATCAGATTCCATGCCAGAGAAGAAGGGAAAAGGTTTTGGTATTCATAGAGCACTCG
>CAYUOG010000066.1:0-4707 GCA_964446335.1 uncultured Thermoplasmatales archaeon | reverse complement strand
TTATTCCAGCATGGACTATGGCTCAATAGGTTTCAAGGCTGGCTTAGAGATACATCAGCAGCTTGATACAAAAAAATTATTCTGTAATTGTCCTTCAAAGATTAGTGATAAAACTGATTATTCGTTTTATAGATTCCTAAGACCTACCCAGAGTGAGCTTGGTGAAGTTGATAAGGCAGCAATTATGGAGATGATGAAGGGAAAACGTTTTCTGTATACTGCCTCCAGGGACTCTACCTGTCTTGTTGAAGCAGATGAAGAACCTCCACATGAAGTAAATAGAGAGGCTTTAGATGTTGCCCTTACAGTATCTATTCTATTGAATGCCGAGATTGTAGATGAAATACAGGTTATGAGAAAGATAGTGATAGACGGCTCTAATACCTCCGGTTTTCAAAGAACCTCGCTTATTGCATTGCATGGCTATGCTAAGGATGTTGGCATAGAAAGCATTGCCCTAGAAGAGGATGCTGCCAGAAAGATTAAAGAAGATAGTAAAACAGTTAACTATGGTTTAGATAGACTCGGCATACCACTTATAGAGGTTGCAACATCTGCCGATATTAGAGATCCAAAACATGCAAGAGAAGTTGCCGAGTATATCGGTTCTCTTTTACAAAGTACAGGAAAATGTAAACGAGGTTTAGGAACGATAAGACAGGATCTAAACATATCGATAAGAGAGGGAAGTAGGGTTGAAATAAAAGGCATACAATCTCTAAGTGGCATAGAGAAAGTTGCAGAGATAGAGGTTTTTAGACAGCTTGATTTAATTAAGATAAAAAAAGAATTGGAAAGTAGAGGAATAAAGAAAGATGACATAGAAAATGTTAACTCTATAGAGGTTTCTGATGTATTAGCCAATAGTGATTCAAAGATAGTAAAAAAGTCTTTATCTGAAGGCAAAAAAGCTCTGGCAATAAAACTTCCTGGATTCTCTGGTTTGCTGAAGAGGGACTATTCAAGGTTGGGCAAAGAGTTTGCAGTTCATGCACGAATAAGAGCCGGTTTGGGAGGGATAATACATAGCGACGAACTTCCTGGATATGGAATAAATAAAGATGTTTTCGATGTATTGAAGAAAAAGCTTGGAATAGAGGAGAAAGATGCCTTTGCAATCTTTCTCGGTAGAAAAGAGGAAATAGAAAAAGCAATAGAAGCTGTGAAAGAGAGAGCAGTAGATGTACTGTATGGAGTTCCTGAGGAGGTTAGAAGAGCTCTCCCAGATTACACAACAGAATATATGAGACCTCTGCCTGGCGCTGCAAGAATGTATCCAGAGACAGATATACCTCCAGTAAGGATTACCAAGGAAAAGCTTGAGTTAGTAAAAGATAATCTACCCGAGAAGCCAGAAGAGAAGTTAGAGAGACTAAAGAGAGAGTACAAGTTAAATGAGGAACAATTGGTTCAATTGATGCAGAGCGGCTATGTAAAGGAATTTGAAAGTTTTGCAAAGAGATTTCCGGAGCTAAAAAATACTATACTTCGTACATTCTTAAATCACTTTCCAGAACTTGAAAAAGAGGGATTTGCAATAGAGGAGATTAATGAGGAATTGCTTGAGGGAATTTTTTTATCTTTAAATAAGGGTTTATTTGCTAAAGAAGGAATTCCTGAAATTATTAAGTATCTGATCACACATAGAGATAAAACAATAGAAGACGCTATAAATGAGTGTGGTTTGAAGTCCATAGACAAAGAGGAAGTTAGAAGGTTTATAAGAGATGTTATAGAGGATAGAAAAGAATTTGTAGAAAAGAAGCGAGAATCTGCCTTTGCTCCACTTATGGGAGTGATAATGAAGGAACTAAGGGGAAAAGTCGATGGAAAAGTAATAAGTGAGATTCTAAAAGAGGAATTGTCAAAAGCCATCTACCATTTGTAGATGTTATCGTGATGGTCGTAATCCTCAATTACTATTACCTTTCTTGACTCATCTACAGAGAATACCAATACAAAGCTCTTGTCAATATGTACACGTTTTAGATGTTGAAGTGGAGATTTCAGATTTTTATATCTGTGAGGGTTCGATCTTATTTCTTCAATTTTTTTATAGATAATTTTCAATTGTTTAGGATTGCTCTTGGCGAGTTTGAAGAATATCTTTTCTACAGATTTTCTGATTTCACAACCATACATCTCAATCTATGCCAAAATGTTTTTTGAAGTCTTTAATTTTAACAGTTGGTTCCTTTTCCCTTTTTTTCATTTTTTCGATATATTCTGGCCTGAGTTCTGGTTCGAGAAACTTCCTTTCATATTCTCTTATAATCAAACTGATTGCCTCTGATTTGTTTCTTAAACCAAACTTACCTTTGATGATGTTTATTACTCTATTCTCATGCTCGCTCAGGTTTATAATTGCCTGGACCATTTATAATCACCCATTAGTAATTATAATAAAATATTAGATTTTATAATTATTTAAACCTTTTTGTATAATCTTGATTATCTTACGTAAAACTCAAACCACTCTATCTTTTTATCTTTTACCAACTTTTTTATCCTGTGTTGTATGGTTGAGAGTTTTGATCTATTTGTTTTAATTTCTACGAATATTATCCTGTCATTTTCAAACTGTATTCCATCTATCGGAGAACCTATAAATCTGAAGTTTTCCGGAGAAAACGGATATGATTTCATAAATGGAGCAAATTGTTCTGTTAGTTTTCCATAGATTGTAGATAAAGACTGTTTTTGTTGTAATATCTTCTCTAGTTTCGTTCTAAGTGGAGATACAGCCAATCTATATACCAGAAATATTCCAGCGAATAAACCAAATAGTATGCCTATCAGAAACACCCAAAATAACATTAATGGATCCATAACATAACCTCACATGAGAAATTTACTTCTGATCCATTCCTCAAAGAAGGGATCCTGTATTCTATTTTCCTCAATTATACCATTCTCCTCCAGGGATTTAAGGGCTTTCCTTACATGACTTGGTGTTTTTAAATCATATTTCTCTATAAAGCTCTGCGAGTATATCTTTGGCTCTTTCTCATTTGCCAGTCCTATGAGTAGCTTTCTTTGTTCATGACTACCTATACTTCCCCATATTACCTGAAAACTATCATCCAGAGAAGGTATGATTTTTTTGTAAAACACTTCCTTCACAAAGTTTGTATCTATTTCTCTATCTCCCATATACCAAACCTCATGGCACAGATACTGAGCATTGTATGGTATGCCTCTGCTAATCTCGGCTATCCACTCGGATGCATCCTTACTAATTTTTTTTCCAGTATTGTTAAATCTGGAAACAATAAACTTTGCCATTATTTGCTTATCTATAGGAAACAATCTTATTTGCTTGGCAAATCTGTAAAAGGGTCTCTCCTTTTTTCCAAATATTGTCTTGATTAGGCTCTGCCTACTTCCTGCAAAAATATAGCTCACCATTTTGTGATGCTGTATTGTGGATCTGAAGGTTTTTTCTATCTCTAAACCATCCAAATGCTCTATTTCCTGGAATTCATCGAAGGCGATGATTACTCTCTTGTTCTTTTTTCTTGCAACACGTTCAGGAAAATCTATTGCCTCGTTTAGTGCTCTTTTAACTTCGTCTCTGCTGAATTCTACACTTATAGTTCCTGAAGTATCTATAGATACCTTCGGTTTGAGAGATTTTAGTAAATGATTCATGTCCATTGCCAGTTTCTCTACCGAACTGTAGGTTTTTTCTACAACCCTATTTATTATCTCTCTTGCCAGTGCATACTGAGATGTGGTCTGCCAAAGGTCTATATAGATGCAGATTGCATCATCTATTTTTCTGAAGGTTTCCATTATAAGAGATGTTTTCCCCATCTTTCTTGGTGAGAATAAAAGCACATTCTGACCAGAGAGTAGAGAGGATTTCAGTTCATTGATCTCTTCTTTCCTATCTATAAACTCTCTACCAGTGACAGCCTTTCCAAATATAAAAGGATTGTTCATTGAACCACCATTTACTAAAACTATATAGTACAATGATTATTATACTTTTTGGTTTAATTATGTGAAAATCTCTTCTTAAAAAGAAATTTTAGATTTCTCCAGCCATCTGTAAAGCTCTGCAACTTTGCTTCTCCCTCTCTTGCATAGAGCATGGATGGTATTTCCTTTGCCCTTATATCTTTTGCTTTAAACATCTCTATCTTTATTTCTTCGCTAAATGGCATGCCATCATCAAATTTTTCTAAAGGCTGGATCCTTTTCAGCGCTTCTCTCTTAAATATCCACATACCTGACTGAGAATCTTTTATCTTTATCCAGAAGAGGATTCGGAGAGTAGTTGATAGTATCCAGTTACCAAATTTATGCTTTAGAGACATTGATCCTTTTTTTAGATTTGCAAACCTATCAGTGGTTATAAAATCAAGATTGTGATCTATGAGATATTGGATGTATTCATGGATCTTATCGAAGGGATAGGTTGCATCAGCATCTCCTGTAACTATGATATCTCCTTCTGCCTTTGCAAGTCCTGTTTTGTATGCTCTCCCATATCCTTTTCTTGGCTCTATAATTATCTTCGCTCCCTTTTTTTCTGCTATTTCTCTGGTTTTATCTTTAGAATTACCATCTACAACTATTATTTCTATTTCCCATCCTTTCTTTTTAAAATAGTCTTTATCTATTGAATCTATAGTTTTACCTATGCCTTTTTCTTCATTGAGCGTTGGAAGTATTATACTTATTTTCATAGTTTAAGCACTG
>CAYUOG010000065.1:0-4778 GCA_964446335.1 uncultured Thermoplasmatales archaeon | reverse complement strand
GGAATAGCAGGTTTTAAGATAAGAATAAATGGTCTTTCTGTAAGAGGCATATCTCTGATATATGGTGGTGATGAGCCAAGCTTGATAGAGTTTGCATTTACTTAATTTTCATCTACTTGTCTCCTGATAAGCTGTATCTTTCATAATAAACTATTTCATCAAGTGGTTTTCTTGAAGTTTTAAAACCTTCTTCTCTGGGATAACCAACAGTCAACAATGCAACGGTTTCCAGATTCGGAGGAACGCCTAACAATCTGCTGACAGCTTTTTCATCGAAGGCACCTATCCAGCAAGTACCTAATCCAAGCTCTACTGCCTCGAGAGCGACATGTTCAAGAGCTATCCCCATATCAAGTTTGTACCACCTAAAGGTTGGATCGGCTATGCCTGCAATAACAACGGGCGCCTCAGCAATAAACTTCTGTCCTCTGCATGCAGATACAAGCTCCTTCCTAATTTTTTCATCAGTTACAACAATAAACTTCCATTCCTGTCTATTTTTTGCAGATGGTGCAAACTGTGCTGCCTGTAGAAGTTTGGTGATTTTTTCCTTCTCAATAGGTCTATCAAGATATGCTCTGATACTTCTTCTCCTCTTTATTGCTTCAAACACATCCATAATATTCACTCTCCAACAATCTGAACAACTATTCTTCTGTTTCTTTTTCTAACATCAAGCTCCACAAATACTATCTGCTGCCAGGTACCATGAATCAGTCTTGAATCTACGATTGGCACAGTCAAGCTTGGTCCCATTATGCTCGCTCTAACATGACTATGTCCATTTTCATCGTTCCATGTCTCATGGTGATAGTAATAAACATCTTTTGGTGCAATCTTCTCAAGAGCCATAGGGAGATCCTTTTTAAGACCTGGTTCATATTCTATCGTAGTAATTGCACCTGTAGAGCCCGGAACGAATAGATTAACTATACCATTCCTTATCTTTGATTTTTTGACCACATTCTCAACATCTGCTGTTATATCAACAATATCTCCCTCACCTTTGGTCGATAGAACTATCTCATCACTATAAACTGTCATACTCATCCCTCTACATATCTACTCAGTTCAACATAGGCATTATAAGCCTGAATAAGTCCATATCCATATCTATCATTGTGGGAAAGAGGTTCTCCATTATAAAGTTCATTTCCACCAACCTTTTTTGCTGTTTTTGCGAGAACCTCCTTTATGAGGCAGATCTTCTCTTTACTCTTATTGAGCTCAGGATATGCCTCAAGCAATAATGCAATAGTGCCAGCAACATAGGCTGCTGCTTGAGAGGTACCACTCAAACCAATATAACCTCCATCCAGATAGGTAGAGATAATATTCTCTCCGGGAGCTACGAGCTCCGGCTTTTTATCTGGATCGACTCTTTCCCCATGTTCTCCAGGTACCCATGCCTGATTCCCCCTTGAGCTGAAGGCAGAGATATATCTGTCTCTCCTTATTGAGCCAACCGAGATAACCTCAGATACATTGGAAAAGATATTCACGTCTCCATCGTCGTGCAATCCATCATCTCCAGCTGGAACTACGATAATAATGCCTTAATTTATCGCATTTACACATGCATCAAAGGATTGTTTTCCTATGTCGAGAGTCTCTGGACTCTCGCCAAGTGATAGGAGAATAATATCTGCACCATTGTCTGCACAGAAATTTATTGCCCTGGCTACGTCTTCATCTCTGCACTCTCCAGTCTTAGAAGTTACCTTCACTACAATTCCCCTTGCATCTGGACATACTCCCTGTAGATTATATCCTGATAGTGAACCGAGCCAACTACCTCTTGCGAATAGAATTCCGGCAATATGTGTACCATGTCCCTCATCATCATATGGAGAAGAGAGATTGCTAACGTAATCGTGCCATGATAAAAAAGTGGAGATATCAAAATCCCCGTGATCTGTTTCAACACCTGTATCTATTATTCCCAACGTTATGCCAGAGCCATACAAACCCAGATCATGAAGCTTATTTATCTGCATCATCTCTGTTGCCCATGAATTGGCATAGCTTTGAGATATGCATCCACTCATCAATGAAATAAATATAGTCGCAAGGAATACTATCACATGCATTATATTCTTTTTCACGCTAGCATCCACCTACTGGATGTTTATTTTCCTTCCACTTGCATCTCTCTTAAAGTATCCAAAATCTTTGCATTTTGATAGCGTTTTACCATCAAATACCGGCCCGTCCTTACAAACCCTTAAACCATTACATATAGCACATTGACCACATATTCCCATACCGCATTTTATATATCTCTCAAGAGATGCTTGAACCTCGATATTTCTATTGTTACAAACATCTACAACCTTTTTCATCATCAACTCTGGACCGCAGGTAATTACAAGATCAAAAAGTCTATCTCTAATCATTTCTTCTGCCAGATCTGAGGCAAAGCCGTGATAGCCAATAGAACCGTCATCTGTAGATATATTCACATCTGCAACATTCTTCAACCTATCCACAAAAAATAGCTCATCTCTAGTTTTTGCTCCAAGTATAACAGTAGCTTGCTTTCCTTGTGATACAGCCTTTTCAACAGCTGGTGCGATTGCGGATATTCCAGTACCTCCTCCAATGAAAAGTAAATGCTCACCTCTTAAATCAAATCCATTCCCTAGAGGACCGCGTATTCCAATAATGTCGCCAGCTTTTTTACTGAATAGCTCAGCAGTTGCATCACCAACCCTTCTGAAGGTAAATCCATGATATTCTTTAGATGTATAAGAGACGCTCATCGGTATCTCATCAATTCCTGGAATCAATATCATAAAGAACTGTCCGGGTTTGGCATCTTCAACATAGGGAAAAACAATGGTTTTGATATCCTTGTTTTCAGCAATTACTTTGTGAATTCTTACAATCTTTGGATACATCATCTCAGAGCAACTCCTCTAAACTCCTCTATGGCACTGTAGTTGTTACTCTTCATCCAATTTTCCATTTCTTTACATACCTCTCTGAATATTCTCATATCTCTGTAGTATATTCCTCCACCTATCTGAACTGCTGATGCCCCAGCGAGAATGTACTCTACTGCGTCCTCTCCGCATTTTATGCCTCCAACCCCAATTATTGGTATATTCAATTCCTGTGCAAGTTCGTAAACGCATCTGATTCCTATAGGCTTTATCGCAGGTCCAGAGTAACCTCCTACTTTGTTAGACAGAATGGGTTTTTTGAGATTTACATCAATCTTCATCGCTTTAATGGAGTTTATTGCAACGACTCCATCAGCTCCACCTTCCTCAGCAGCTTTTCCTATTTCAACTATGCTAGTTACATTTGAAGTAAGTTTAGCAAATACTGGTAAATCCACAGAGTGCTTGACGGCATGGACAATGCTTTTAACAACATCTGGCTGTGAACCAGTCTCAGCACCATATCCAGATGCATGGGGACAACTCAGATTAAGCTCAATTGCCCTGGCTCCATACTCTTGCATCTTTCTAGCTAAAAAGGAGAATTCTTTTTCATCGCTTCCAAATATGCTGCCAATGACAGGGATATTCAGGTCTCTTAGCTCCTCCATCTCATCAGCGTATGCTTCAATACCTGGATTTGGTAATCCCATAGCATTGAGAATACCATGCTCAAGTTCTACTACCGTAGGATTTGCATATCCTTCCCTTGGTTCCTTCCCTACAGATTTGGTAACAACAGCACCGGCACCTTCTTCTGCTACCCTCTTTATTGAGTCTGCGGTCTCATCCATTATGCCAGATGCCAGAATAGTTGGGTTTCTTAACTCCAGTTTGCCTATCCTCACCGATAGATCTACCACTTGAGCACCTATTCATAATAGAAAACGATATATAAAGAGATTTCATAGTTTTATCTCATGCATTATCTGATAACAAAGTGGTTTGGAGTTTTCCTTTATGATGGGGAGAGAATAGTAAAGTCAATAATATTTCCCAAAAACGAAAGGGAGATTGCAGAAAGGTTATGGAGAATAAAGAAGGGAGAAATACTTGAGGAAGAAAGGAAGATATTAAAGGGAGAAAAGGGTGTGATAACAGGAGATAAAAGACTATCACAAATTGCGGAGTACTCTCCACGGGATTCTATCTCCAAAATATCCATCGAGCCAGAATCTTTTGGCTTTAATAAAGATATATTGAGAAAAGCATCTCTTATCGTTGCAGAGAAAGAAATCTCGGAGAATCTTGGAAAAGAGGATTTGCAAATCATGCAGATGGTAAGAAGTATAGATGAACTGATACCATTTTCCAATATTCTATCTGAGAGATTGAGAGAATGGAAAAGGCTCTCTTTTCAGGATGACTCTATAAATAGCATGATCGAGCTGAAAAATGAAATAGAAAAATCTGTAAAGGTGCTTGAAAAAAGGATAGAAGAGAATATGCAAAACATAGCTCCAAATCTTTCAGAGATAGCTGGAGCAGTGCTGGGGGCTAGACTGATAACACTTGCTGGTGGACTGGAAAGGCTAGCTACCATGCCAGCATCTGCAATTCAAGTTATAGGTGCAGAGAAGGCGTTGTTCAGATACAAGGCTGGAGAGGGCACTCCACCAAAGCATGGTGTGATCTACCAGCATCCCTTGATTCGTAAATCAAAGAAAAATCACAGAGGAAAGATTGCAAGGGTTCTTGCCAATACAATTGCAACTGCAGTAAAAGCAGATGCGTTTACAAAGAGGATGGTAGCGCATGATTTAAAAGAAAGGATGGAGAGAAGAATTAAGGAAATAAAAGAGAATTAGTCTCTCCCAATAATCGTCTTTATAA
>CAYUOG010000064.1:0-4813 GCA_964446335.1 uncultured Thermoplasmatales archaeon | reverse complement strand
ATAGGGCTACTGAAGTGAGAACAACAGCAACAATAATAGCGACCGATAGCAGAGCTCTCCTCATCCAATAAAGAAAAGAGATGCAGTTAATAAAATGATTTCGAAAATACTTTTATGTATGATAGGTATAGCTAAAATGTTACCATGCCCTTCGACAGAAAAACCTTGATTATTGCAGACGAGACAAAGTTTGAAGAGTATACTATAATAACTTCCGGAGATGTTATAGTTGGAGATCGTGCAACTGTTGACTTTGGAATTAAAACTGACGAAAGGATATTTGTAGGAGAACATGCGAATATAAAAGGTTCACTAGAATCTAAAGGAGATATAAGAATAGATGTATTCTCAAATATCGATGGTGATGTCATCAGCAAAGGTAATGTGTATCTTGGAGAACGGGTGGTTATAGGTGGAAAACTCTCTGTAAAGGGAGATCTGGATGTCGGTGATGACGTTGAAATAAAGGAGGGTTTTGAGGCAAAGGGATGGATAAATATCAGAAGTCCCATACCAATTGTAATCTACATTTTTATCTATCTCCTCCAGCTACTAAAGCTTGGAAAAAGTGAAGAGATAGAGAAAATACTTAAAGAATTGGAGGAAAACGAAGGTGTCATTCCTGTAACAGATACATTTACCTTTGTCCCTAACAATGCCTACATCGGCATACAGAATTCAAAGGCTCCTACAAAACTTATTATCGGTGAGAAATGCGATGTTATAGGAAACTTTGAAGCAGGAGATGACATTCAGATAGGAAAGAAATCAATCATTCATGGATCTCTTTCTTCGAGAACTACAATTTCCATAGAAGATGAAGTTGAAATACATGGAGGAATATCCGCAGATGGAAATGTGTATATAGGAGAAAATTGTAAGATTCAAGGTAATATAGAAGCAGATAAGGTTTTTTTACCAAAAAGTTCTGTAGTTGATGGAACCGTTATCGCAAGGAGAGGAGTTACATTTAACAGGATTAAAAAGGGTTTAGCTGAAGAAAAGCTTAGCAGATTCAACGCTGGAGTAGACGTTGTTGATGAGGTAGAAAGAATGCTGGAGTGAAAGAATGGGGATGGAAATAGGTATCGTAGGAAAACCAAACGTTGGTAAATCAACTTTCTTTACTGCCGCTACAAAATCTCAGGCAGAGATAGCAAACTATCCATTTACTACCATAGAGGCAAACAGAGGAGTAATGTATGTAAGAGCGAAATGTCCCTGTAAAGAATTCAATACAAAATGTAATCCAAAGAACTCACACTGTATAGATGGTACAAGATTAATTCCAATTGAAGCTATAGATGTTGCTGGCTTGGTACCTGATGCGCACAAGGGAAAAGGACTTGGAAACAAATTCCTTGATGATTTAAGGCAGGCAGATGCTCTTATTCATATAATAGATGCCTCTGGAAGTACTGATTCAGAAGGTAGAGCCTGTGGCTTAGGGAACCACAATCCTCTCGATGATGTAGATTTTCTGGAGAAGGAGATATGCTACTGGTTGCTAGATATAATTAAGAGGGATTGGGATAGGATAGCGAGACAGAGTGAACTTGAGGGTAAAAAGATAGAAAGGATGCTCGCTGACAAGTTAACAGGCTTAAAGATAAATGAGGACCACATACATCACGCAATCAATAAACTTTCTCTCAACTCAGATAAGCCGTCATCATGGAGAGAAGAAGATCTACTCTCTCTTGTTATTGAGCTAAGAAAGATAAGCAAACCAATGATTATAGCTCTCAATAAATGTGATTTGGTTGGTGTTGAGAAAATAAACGAGCTAAAAACAAACTTAGAGAGTCGAGGATATATTGCCATACCCACAAGTGCAGAAGCTGAACTTGCACTGAAGAAGGCTGTAGAAAAAAACCTTATTGATTATCTGCCTGGATCATCACAGTTTAATGTCAAATCTGATGAAATAATCAAAGGGCAAAGAGATGCATTGGAATTTATCAGAAAACATGTTCTCGAATCCTTTGGTTCTACAGGAATACAGGAATGCATAGAGAGAACGGTTTTTGATCTGCTAAAACTCATAGTGGTGTATCCTGTGGAGGATGAGACTCATCTAACTGATAAACAGGGTAATGTACTACCTGATGCGTATCTTATTCCGGAGGGAAGTACGGCAAAGGATCTTGCCTATAAGATTCACACAGACCTTGGGGAAGGGTTTATAAGAGCCGTAGATGTAAGGACACGCAGGATAATCGGTGCAGATCATATGCTGAAAAACGGAGACATAATAAAAATCGTAGCTAAAACATAAATTTTGATTACCTTTTTATAGTGACAATGCATTCTTATTTTGCACTCTAACAGTTGGTCTGCTAGGAGGATAGGATAGTTGATATCAAAAAGAAAGCTTTATCCAAAGAAAAGGGTCCATTTAAAGAGACCTATACGTAACTATTACATTTCTTTAGACAGAGGAACATCTTACAGAAACATCGAGCAGATACCTCTTAAAACCTTCACCTTTGCAGCCTATGCACTGAGGTGGATTCTTCTTATGGTTCTAGTTTATATTATAACAAGTACGACCTTGATGCTGTTCACTCAGAGTTATTCATTCCTTCAGCAGATTGTAACGTTGAGTATAGGTGGATTTTTTGGCTTTTTTATGGGTTACTTTGGTTGGATTTTTGCACATGAGCTTACTCAATGGATAAGTGGAAAAAAGAAAGATGAGTTTTTTGATAATCTCCAATTTTGACCAAAAGGTAAAATACTGGTTTTTAATTGTCATGATTTATGAATGAAGTGGGGGCGGCATTAGAGAGGATATTGCAGGAGAATTTTGATATTCCACCTTTAGCAAGTGAGATTATCGTAGCTGCTACGATATTTTTTGTTGCAGTAATCGTCGGCTGGGCAGTATTTTATGGTTTTAAAAGGTACTTTATGAAATGGGCAGAAAAAACTAAAACAAAACTTGATGATGAGATACTAAAGAATATAAAGGCACCTGTAGCACTGTTTATCATTCTGGTTGGTCTGTACTATAGTCTTGGTTCACTTTCGTTTCTTGAACCTTATTCAAAAGCTGTTTCTGAACTATTCAATGTAGCTGAGATACTTCTTGTAACCTTTGTGATAATTCGAGTCGTTAACATATTAATAAGCTGGTACGGTGAAAAGGGGAAAGAGAGAAAGAGACCAGTGAGTGAGCATTTACTTTTCGTTCTCAAAAAAATAGTTCAGGCATTCGTTCTTTTGTTTGCCTTCCTCGCCATATTATCTGCAATGGGAGTTGATCTCTCAACAGTAGTCGTTGGTCTTGGTGTTGGTGGTATCGCAATAGCTCTTGCTCTGCAGAATATTTTAAGTGATGTATTTAGCGCATTTTCGATATACTTTGATAGGCCCTTTGAGATCGGAGATTTTGTAATTATTGGAGATTATGCAGGTACAGTCAAGAAGATAGGTATCAAATCCACGAGAATAGAGCTGTTACAGGGTGAAGAGTTGGTAATGTCAAATAGAGAGCTTACCACAGCAAGCGTGAGAAACTTTAAAAAGATGCGAAAGAGAAGAATATCCTTCTCAATTGGTGTTACTTATGATACCTCTCTGGAAAAGCTCAAGAAAATCCCGGAGATGATAAAGGATATCATTGATCCAAATAAATTACCTGACGTTGACAGACTGGATAGGGTTCATTTCAAAGAGTTTGGTCCCTATAGCTTGAACTTCGAGATTGTTTACTACATGAAAACTAGAGATTATCTAAAATATATGGATACCCAGCAAGCTATAAACTTTGCTATCAAAGAGGCATTTGAGAAGGAAGGAATAGAAATGGCATTCCCGACACAAACCATATTTCTTAACCAATAAAGAGACCCATCGTTCCTAGAGACAACCTTTAAATCCAATCCATACATTCTGTTTAACATGAGTATATTTGGTATTTACATCCCGCTATGGGCTTTTGTACTTATTGTTATTGCGGGAGTAATCATAGGGTGGAAAATAATCAAGTTTGCGATGAAATTGCTGATAACCTTTATTATTGCACTTCTCATAGTCGCAGCCCTTGACTATTTCAATGTTTTTGCTCTATTGAGAAACTTTCTTACTGGAGTATAGTATAAAATCCGAGAGCTCTCCTATTTCCTCAGGTATAAGTTCTTCGACTCTTTTTTCAGAGAGATACGCAGGGACATTAATACCAAATTCCTTTCTTATAACCTTTCCAATATATTTTCTCCTCTGAGAAAAAAGAAGATTTACGACGGAAAAAAAGAAATTTTCATCAGCTACTTTAAAGGGTGGTTTTTCTCTCGGTATTAACTCTACAATAGATGCATCTACCTGCGGTATAGGTCTAAATGCATTTTTGGGTACATGTTCAAGTATCCTACAATGGGCTTTATAATACACCGCAACGCTTAATCTTGAATATTCTTTACTTCCTGGTTTTGCAACCATACGTTTTGCAAAATGTTTTTGATAGATAAGTATGGCCTTTGAAAAGGAACTGTCCAGTAATCTAAATGTAAATGGTGAGGATATTGAAAATGGAAGATTTGCCACTACTTTGTTAAAGTTAATAGATTCCAAATCAATCTTTAATATATCTCCATGGATTATCCTTACATTATCTGGAGTTATGTTTTTTAAAAAATTGACAAATCTATGATCTACTTCTACTGCAACAACCTCTTTTGCTCTTTCTGCCAAAATTAAAGTTAGTATTCCTTTGCCTGGTCCAACCTCAAGAACCACATCTTCTTTGGATATGCCCGCATAGTTTACCTCTCTCTCTGCAATATGTTTGTTGATCAGTAGATGTTGACCC
>CAYUOG010000063.1:0-4827 GCA_964446335.1 uncultured Thermoplasmatales archaeon | reverse complement strand
ACTCTCCATAGATGTTTATGCTGCCTATGGATATGAGACAGAGCAGGATGTAAGAAAAGCTTTTGGGGAGTACATAAAAGAATGAAAGTTAATCAAGTTACAAAGAATGTTTTTATAAATGGAGAAGGATATCACTTTAAATGGGTGAGAGGGATGAACCGCATGTTAAAGAAGATTGTAATAATGACTTTACTTTTATTTTCTATCATGACGGTAACTGATGCACAGTCAAACAATTCTATATCGACGGCCTATCTTCCTACTTCTCCAATCGCTGGTTCAAATATAACATTTTATTCAACCATTATGGGCAATAATGTTTCGCAGGTAATCCTTTGGATAGAAGAATGTAGCAGTAGCATGTGCTCTTTTCCAAAGGAAATTGATATGGTCAAAACAGATGAGGGAAACTATACAGCAACTTATACTCTAAGAGATGATACTATCTATTTTCACTATAAGATCGTGGCACAGATTGATGGAGAGCAGGTTGAGAGTACGATGTATAATATTACTGTAGTTAACCAAGGTGGAAGTAATGATAATAGCGGAAATACAAACAATACTCCTGGATTCGAGATAATCGAGGTATTGGTAGTTTTGTCATTATTTATGGCTCTATTGATCAGAAGAAGATAGGAGATACAATGCGTTTGCAGATCAAAAGGCTGATATCTCAGATGTTTTTTTTGCTTTTGGCAAATCTCGGTGCTTTAAGAATAAAGACAGGTTTTTGCTATCCATTTTTTTACTGTCATGGATGCCCTGCAGCCTCTGCAGGCTGTCCACTCGGGACAATAGAGCATGCAGTTTATAGAGGGAAAATAGGATGGATGCTGTTATTATATCCTCTACTATTTATCGCTACTATAGGTATGGTTTTCGGTAGAGCAATCTGTGGATGGGCATGTCCTATCGGTCTTCTCCAAAGAGTTACTTATCCAATCTCGCAGAAAAGAAGCATAAAAAAACTTTCTCAGAAAATATCACCGGTTCTTTTACGCTATGCACGCTTTATAAAATATCTTAATCTAATACTTTTGGTATTTCTTACACCATACTTCATAGGGTTTATGTTCACAAACATCTGCCCGGTTGGTTTTCTGACAGGTACAATACCAATACTTGCGCTAAACTACGGACAATTTGTTCCTAATCAGTTCTTTTACGCCGCTCTGATTATATTCATACTCTTCATTATTCTGATAGTTCTATCTGGACGAGGCTGGTGCAAGTATTTCTGTCCACTTGGAGCACTTTTAGCTCCCTTTAATAAAATCAGTTTATTGCATATAGAGATAGAGACAGATAAATGTCTCCACTGTAACTTATGTAGCGACGCTTGTCCAATGGGCATAGATGTGCCAAATATGAACAGAAGTCCAGAGTGTATATTGTGTGGCAGATGTATAGATGCCTGTCCTCAAAATATAATACACTTCAAGGTGGGAACATGAAGAAAAAGATGTTTGCATTTCAGATAGCTCTACTAATTGTCTTTTCAGTATCTTCTGGCTATATTTTCTTAGGAACAGATACCTACGAACACGTGCAGTCAACCATTGTTTCTGTTCTGTGTCTCAGTTGTATAAAGCTTGAACCCAAAGCGGTTCTGAATTTTTCTTTTGAAACAGCAAACAATCAGCCCTTTCCAGACTTTGTTTTAGAAAATCTGAGCAGAGGTCCTGTTTTGCTTCACTACAGAACTGATGCATGTGTGGCATGTGATAGAATGGATCCGATGGTGGCATCTCTTTTTCATCTTTCCTCTCTTGATGAGGATTTTCTGGTTACTGTCTCGGAGTTTAATGGTATAAATGTCACCCTGATTCATATAAACCTCGATCATGCCAGTGAGCAATTCAGGAAATCCTACGATATATACAATATCCTTGGAGATAATGGAGGTGTACCAATGTTTGTTATGGTAACCCTCAAGTACGATGGTATTGGAGTGAGACCTGCCTATGCTACTGGATACGGTTTTCTTGGAGAGTCAACACCGGAGGGTGGAAAACAGATACTAAAGAAATTGATCGAAGAAAGTATAGCTATGTATGTACAGAACTATATGGGCTGGGATGCTAAAGGGTAACTACTCTATCTTTTCATTGGAGCCACAGGCTTGTAGAAGCTCTCTTAATGCCTTATCATAATTCTCAGGATCAGAGTTTATCAGCTTTTCCACATACTCCTTTAAAAAATCTCCATACTCTATCTCTATTTTAGAGTATTGCCATTTTCTTTCCTCACCTTTGCCAAGAGCCAATAAAAAGGCATAGGCAATGGATCTCTTCTTTGTTTCCTTTGGTGGTTTTGAAAGCAGTGAAAGAACCTTTTTCCCTCCAAAGAGAAGATAGTTCTTTGCCAGATCATCCACAAACTTTGCGGTGGTAGGGAGATTTTTGTACTGCGGATACTGTGACAATTTTCTTTTTCTTTCAGATATCCTCACAGCTATTTCTATTATCTTTGAGGGACGTTCATCCATGGACAAAAGCTCATTAGTTAGTTCATTATCTTCAACAATAGAATAGATCAGCTCCTTTCCGTAATCTTCCCAGTATCTCTCCAGAATCCTGTTTGGTGATTCGTTCTCAACTATCATAGATTCATTCGTTTTTGAGAGCATGAATTCTAAACCTATCTTCTCATACCTGTTTGGCTTTAGAGAATCTATGAATTCCTCAACATTATCATAGGATTTTCCATCTGCGATCAAGATCCTTCTATCTGAAGACTTCAGTTTCTTTTTCCATTTTTCAATAGTTTTTGATAAGAGCTGTGCATCGGTGATTTTACCATACAGATAATCATTCAACTCATCAATTTCTCCTTTAAGTTCAGGTAGTCTTGATACTATTTTAACAGAGGTATCACCGATATTTGGGTCTATGAAATATTTACTCATCTCAAAAAGAGTATTTTTATTGCTCTTGTTTGCACAGCTACGACATACTCCAATGACAATATTTTTCCACTCAATCCTAAGGTAATCTTCCTTGTCTGGTTCACCATCTCTAAGCTTTTTTTTGTCTATATGGGGGCAGTGTGCAATATCCTTCTCAAATCTTAACCCTATCTTATCAAAAACGAATTTATTAAAATCCTCAGGTGGTTTGCCATCATCTCTCGAGCATACAAATCCATCATCCCAAGAATAAAGACAAATCTTATTTTTCATTGCAAGTTCTCTGAAACCAAGCAACCTCAGAATAGGATCATCAAAGTTCTGCACAGCAATCAAAAGCTCCTTTCTCGCCTTTCCTCTCAGAGCATACATAATATCTCTATTACCAATCCTTGCAGAAGCCAGATAAGGAGCTCTCTCCGAATGAATGAGCATAAGAGTACCCGCAACAGCACCTTCTATGCCCTTTTTATTTGCCAGCCTTTCAAGTTTCTTGATGTCGTTTCTATTTTTCCATACTTTCTCTATCCTCTTTCTTACCTTGATTATAACCTTTCCAGCTCCCTTATCTTTACATGTTGGTAGGAGAATAAAAGGATCTTCAGCCAGCTTTTTTGCATTTTCTATAAGCTTTTTTTCCTTTGTCTTTGGAGCAGTTTTGGCAAAAGTTCGTATCCTTCTCTTCGGTCTTTTCATTGTTCTAAAATAGCATCATGGTGTTAAAGTATTTATTGGTATGGAAAAAAGAGATAATCAACTAAGTCATACTGTCAGGCATGGATGTTGAAACAGCTATAATGAAGAGAAGAGCAATTCGTAGATTCAATCAGAAACCAGTACCTATAGATGTACTAAAAAAGCTGGTTGATGCAGCAAGACTCGCTCCATCAGGTGCAAATCTCCAACCACTACAATATATTGTGGTAAATGACCCTGATTTATTGGCAAAAATCTTTTCTACACTTAGCTGGGCAGGCTACTTAAAACCGGCTTGGAGACCAGCCGAGAATGAGAGACCAACTGCGTACATAGTTATACTGACAAACGAGAAATTGAGTCCTTACTGTGAGATAGATGTTGGTCTTGCCGCAGAGAACATAATGTTAATGGCAGTATCTACCGGGTTGGGTAGCTGTATGATAAGAAAAATGGACAAAGATAAGCTAAGGCAGATATTGAAGGTTCCGGACAGGTTTGACATAAACACTATTATAGCACTGGGCTATCCATCAGAGGAACCAATTCTTGAAGAATTGAAAGATTCTGTTGAATACTGGAGAGACGAAGAAGGTAATCTTCACGTGCCAAAACGAAAACTCGAGGATATTCTCCATATAAATGGATATTAGTGCAGGGGAAGGGATTCGAACCCTTGGACCTCTACAGGAGCAGATCTTGAGTCTGCCGCCGTTGACCAGGCTTGGCTACCCCTGCACCAACAACAGAAAATAGCGTGGTATACATAAAATTATTGACTCTTCTTTTTAGTTAAAATCTTTATCACATTGACTAAAATAAGAAATGTAATCGCAAGTATTGTAAGATATAAACCAATGCCACCTCCCCACCTGCATGATATGGTGATACTTTCTTGTGTACCAGGTGGGATGATGTCTAGGTCACCTCTTCCAGAAAAACTACCAACACCAACGCTTGTAACTTGGGACATTGCATATAGGAACAATACTGCAACTATGATTAGCAAAATAATGCTTGCTATTGATAAAGCAAAAGAGAGTTTTTTCCATCTTTTCTTTGTCAGCAGGTATATGAATGATAGCAGGACAGATACGATTAGCATTAGTGACAAGATAGAGAGTATTGCTGTAAATGCAGAGGGAACAGAGCTGATATCACCACTGGAGAGAGAAGATGTAGAGAACAGAGTAACCATTTTTGGAGGATAAAGAAAAACA
>CAYUOG010000062.1:0-4837 GCA_964446335.1 uncultured Thermoplasmatales archaeon | reverse complement strand
TAATAGATGGGAGAGTAATAGTTAATAGTATTGGATTTATTGTTATTTTGTTTACTTTTATATCCTATATACCTTATGTCCTCAACTTTATCATTATTGCCCTTAAAAACATGATACCAAACCTATCTGGGTTTGTTGGATTATGAAGAATTTGACAATTATCTATGGAGATGCTGCAATCTTTATTCCCTCTCGCAAGGCACTGGTAATTGCTGATCTTCATATAGGCATAGAGTATGAATTCTATGAGAAGGGTATTCACATAGGCTCAAGAACTTTTGCTCTCATTGAAAGAATTGAGAGATTGATGAAAATGGCGGATATTGAGGAAGTTTTTATTCTTGGTGATGTGAAACATGTTGTTCCCTCTTCTCCTCCTTCGCAAAGGAAAGACATAGAAGAATTTTTTGAAAGGTTGAACGAGTTGACAAATGTTACTATAATTCCAGGAAATCATGATGGTGGGCTGAGAAATATTCTACCCTCTGCAGACATAAAGGATTCGAGTGGATATGTACTTGAAGATGAATCTATTGGTCTGATTCATGGACATAGATGGCCCAGTGAAAAGGTAATGCAATGCTCTACAATAATAACTGCACACACCCATCCAACCGTAAGCCTAAGAGATGGTTTTGGTTACGAATTCTTTGAAAGATGCTGGGTTGTATCAAAACTGGATGCTGAGAAGGTGAAAAAGAAATACAATTCTTTTGCAGATGCAGAGGTTATCGTTATGCCTGCTTTTAACCCAATATGCGGTGGAGTGCCTGTAAACAGAGAAGGAATAGCTGGTCCTGTATCAAAGATGATTGATCTGGATGAATCAGATATCTACCTACTTGATGGTTCTGCCCTCGGCAAAATCAAAAATCTCAGGTAAAGATTAAATAGCAATATTAGTATCCAAACCTTCGAGGGATATAAATGATAGATATCAAAAACATGAAGGGAATATTGGCAACATTCATTGTATTAATACTTCCTCTTATACTGCTGATTGCAGGGATGATTATCTCACTCCATAACATCTGGTACTACCTTCTCACCATAAGCTGGTTTGGATTAGGGTTAATATTTTCTGTAGCTACAGAATGAATGTCTTTAATCTATTGGATAATAGAATACAAAGCATACTAAAAGAGAGTGGTTTAGATAGTCCAACTGAGGCGCAACGGAGAGGGATACCTGCAATTTTAGAGGGAAAGAACGTACTGCTGATAGCACCTACAGGTCTTGGAAAAACCGAAGCAGTCATACTACCTGTCCTCAACAATTTTTTGAAATCAAATAGCCGAGGGAGAGGAATATCCATACTCTACATAACACCCTTAAGAGCGTTGAACAGAGACATGCTCAAAAGAACTTTGTCAATGGGAAAGAAACTGGGCATTTCTATAGCTGTGAGGCATGGAGATACACCAAAGTATCAAAGAGCTGAGCAAACAAAAAATCCACCAGATATGCTTATTACAACACCAGAAACTTTCCAGATACTGTTCACCGGAAAAAGATTGAGAAATCATCTTAAAACAGTAAGATGGGTTATTATCGATGAAATACATGAGCTTGCCGGTGAAGAGAGAGGTGCTCAGCTTGCTGTCGGATTGGAGAGACTGGAGGAGATTACTTTTCCAGAAAGTTTCCAGAGAATAGGTCTATCTGCCACAGTTGGTTCACCGAAAGAGATTGCAAGATATTTAGGTGGGTTTAAAGAAGA
Organism: uncultured Thermoplasmatales archaeon; assembly: GCA_964446335.1. Taxonomy (GTDB): domain Archaea; phylum Thermoplasmatota; class E2; order DHVEG-1; family B18-G2; genus CAYUOG01. The sequence continues at coordinate 3,117 of CAYUOG010000062.1, read as the reverse complement.
AAGACAAAGAGAGGTAAGGATTGTTGAGGTTGATGTTACAAAGAAGATTAACATAGAAGTTGAACTGATAAAGGAGAAAAGAGAAGATAGAAAAACTGCACTCTCTCTTTCTCTTGAACCTCACGTATTTGCATCTTTAAGGAGATGCAGAGAACTTGTAGAAGAGCATAGGGCTACACTTGTTTTTGTAAACACAAGAGATACAGCCGAAATTCTTGGTTCAAGGTTTCTAATGTGGGATAGAAACTTTGCCATAGATGTTCATCATGGTTCTCTATCAAAAAACAGCAGGATAGAAGCGGAAGATAACTTCAAAAATGGTAGGCTAAAGGCACTGATATGTACTTCCTCCTTGGAATTAGGCATAGACGTTGGGCATGCAGACTTTGTGATTCAATACAGCTCACCGAGACAGGTAACCAGACTGCTACAGAGAGTTGGAAGAAGTGGTCACAGGGTTGGAGGAACATCAGAGGGGAAAATAATCTCTCTATCACTGGAAGATTTTGTGGAAAGCATAGTTATAGCAAACCGTGCTTTAAACAAAAAGCTGGAGAGTATACAGGTACGGAGAAATCCCCTTTCAGTGCTTGCCAACCAGATAATTTCAATTGCTCTGGAGTATAAAAGCATAGATAGAAAAAGAGTTTATGAAATTATTAGAAGAGCCTATCCATTTTCAATCCTCAGTTGGGAAGCTTTTAATAACGTTTTGCATGAGATTTCGGAGAGTTCGAGAAGAGTTAAACTGGAAGAGGATGAAATAAAAGCACGTATCAAGTCAAGGCTCTATTTTATAAAGAACATTTCCATGATTCCTGATGAGAGAAATTATATAGTTGTAGATATAGCCAGCAGAAAAAAAATAGGCATACTTGATGAGAGTTTTGTTCTATCAAATGCCTACGAAGGTTCAACCTTTATACTTCATGGAAGACCATGGAAGGTAGTGAAAATAGAGGAAGATTCCTTGCTTGTGTCTCCAATAAATGAGATTGGAAGAGTACCCTCATGGGTTGGAGAGGATATTCCTGTTCCCTTCGAGATTGCGCATGAAGTTGGAGCATTGAGAAGAGAGATAGTAGAAGGAAAAGATAATCTGAAATACCCTTGCAGCAGAGAGGATTTTGACTCTATTGTCAGATACATTAAGGGCATAAAGGATTTTGCTATTCCATCTGACAAAACCATTACCATTGATGTTCATGACAAGGTAGTAGTGATAAATGCCTGCTTTGGAACTAAGGTAAATGAAACCCTCGGTAGAATTCTATCTTCACTGCTTACCTATAAAGTGGGAGAAAGTGTGAGAATGGGAAGTGATCCTTACAGAATTATACTAGAATTTTCAAGACAAATATCTGTAAGTGATATAGAGGAAGTGCTGCTCAGCATTGAGCCGGAGGGTATCGAGACTCTTCTTAAGATGACTTTAAAAAACTCTACATTTCTAAAATGGTATCTTATCCACACTGCAAGGAAATTTGGTGCAATTTCAGAAGATTTTAGTTACTCAAACATAGGAACAAAGAGGTTGTTTGAGCTTTTTGATTACACTATGATTATGGAAGAAACTTTGAATAAGGCAATATGGGAAAAAATGGATATTGAAAATACAAAAAAGGTATTGAAGGAAATCAGAGAAGGAAAAATAAAGATAGTAAAACAGGGATTATCGCCCTTCTCAATGAGTTTTGACATAAACAGAGGATTGATGCTCCCTGAGAGGCCAGAGAGTGTAATAATAGATGCTATCGAAAGGCGACTTAAAGAAAAGGAGGTTTTTCTTGTCTGTCTAAACTGCATGAACACATGGAGAACAAGAGTTGGAAGAGCAGAGTTAAGGCCAAAATGTCCAAGATGCGGTGCCTTTAGGATTGCGATTGCAAGATCAGAGGACTTAACTGCTCTAAACGAGAAAAATGCCGATAGAAAAAGAATGAAGAATTTATCCACAACAGCAAGTTTGGTTCTGAGTTATGGAAAGTTCGCTCTCCTCACTCTTGCAGGAAGGGGAATAGGTGCAAAAACAGCGGCTAGAATATTAAGGAACTATAGATTCTATGAACTCAAAACATCAGAAGAAAAGAGAAAAAGACTTTTAAAAGATATTTGGAGAGCTGAATTGCAGTATGCACAGACGAGGGGATTTTGGGAGAAATAATTAATCCGATTTCATATTAGAAGGTAAAAGTTATAAATCCTGTTAAATCCTTTCTTCACCACTTATGGAAAACGTCTATGATAAAATCATTAAAAAAATACTTCTTGGGAAAATAAAAACAAAACAGGAACTACACAGAGAAAAGATTAAACTGTGCAAAGAAAAGGGCATAAAGAAGATTCCACCAGATAGTGAGATAATAAAAAATCTACCAGATACATTGGCGGATGGAGAAAAAGAGATTTTACTATCACTACTCAGAAAAAAACCCGTTAGATCTCTATCTGGCGTAACAGTAGCTGCAGTCATGACCTCACCAGCAGATTGCCCACATGGAAGATGTGTACCTTGTCCTGGTGGAGTGAAAAGGAATACACCTCAGAGTTATACTGGCCATGAACCAGCAGCAATGAGAGCTGCAATGCATGATTTTGATCCCTACAAACAGACGAGGAGCAGAATTGATCAGCTTAAAGCGGTTGGCCATCCTGTAGACAAAATAGACTTTATTGTGATGGGTGGAACCTTTACAGCAAGAGATCCTTTCTACCAAGAATGGTTTATTAAAAGATGTTTTGATGGGTTGAATGGTTCGTATAGTAGAGGCCTCAAAGAGGCACAGAAAAAAAATGAAAACGCAGAATCAAGGTGCATAGGTCTTACCATAGAAACTCGTCCCGACTGGTGTAGAACTCAGCACATTGATAAAATTTTGGAGTTTGGTGCTACAAGAATTGAACTTGGTGTACAAACAACCTTTGATAGCTTACTTTATAAGATGAAAAGAGGGCATACTGTAACTGATACTATACTTGCAACAAAACTTGCAAAAGATGCTGGCTTAAAGGTATGCTATCATATGATGCCTGGTCTACCTGGTTCAACCATGGAAATGGATAAAGAGTCATTTAGAACAATATTTGAGGATCCAAGGTTCAGACCAGATATGCTGA
>CAYUOG010000061.1:0-4940 GCA_964446335.1 uncultured Thermoplasmatales archaeon | reverse complement strand
CCACCAGCACCACCAACATCTATTCCAGCTATTTTTGTTTTCATAAGTCTCTCTGCAACATCATAGGATATTCCAGCACCACTTTCTTTAACAATAACAGGTATAGCAATCTCCTCTGCAAGAGATTTTATGGCACTATAACTACCCCTAGCATCTGTTTCCCCCTCAGGCTGTATGACTTCCTGTAAAAAATTGAGACATATTGCTAGAGCATCAGCATCTATCATTTCTATTATCTTTGCTATGTTGTTTTTACTTTTTTCAACTCCCCACTTAACAATCTGTGATGCTCCAATATTTGCGATTTTCAGAGGAATATCATAGTCCTTTACCACCTCGTAGGTATCTCTAAGTTTTTTGTTTTCCAATGCAGAACGCTGTGAGCCCACACCAAGACCAATCTGAAATTTCTCAGCGGTTTTTGCAAGGTTTTCATTAATCTTCTTAGCCCCACTGTACCCGCCAGTCATACCTGCTATTAGTATCGGTGCTTCAAGTTTTTTTCCAAATAATGTTACAGACGTATCGATTTCCTCTTCGTTTATCTCTGGCAGAGCATTATGTACTAGGCTAATATCATCCCAGTAATTGTAATGCATACTCACATCCTCATTGATCGCTATCATAACATGCTCCTCTTTACGTTTTTCTGTCTGATTCATGTTACCTCCCCATATATTATTGTGCCCTTTGTTCTTCTTCTGGTTAGAGCCCTGTATACTCTATCTCTTTTATTACCATTTACCACTACAACATCTATGCCCATGCCTGCTATCTCTGCTATACTATTCACTTTTCCTTCCATCCCGCCCGTCACATCTGAATATGTTAAATCCGTAGTTATCTTTGATAGCTCATCTCTTGAAAGTTCTGTCAAGAGTCTTGCATTTTTATACTTCTTCGGATTCTTTGAATATATGCCATCTTCATCAATTGCAAATACCACTCTATCTGGCTTAAACTCCTTTGCAAGGAGAATCATAAGCAAATCTCCAGAACATATTGAAAAATGCAAAGAAACATCAAACACCACATCACCAAAAGTGACGGGTACAAAATTACCATCTAAAGTTTTTCTAAATGTCTTGAGATTAACCTGTTTTGGTTTTCTGTTATCCAGTTCAATAAAAGAAATCGGAGGTATGGAAATTGAAGGTATGCCTGCAGATGTAAGAGAATCAAGAACGATATTATTGAGAATTCTTACATTTCTATGGGTTAAGGCAAATCCCTCCAGCTGATTTTCATTAGAATAACCATCATTCAACCTGTATCTCTCTGCGAGTATGTGACCAAAGGAGCCAGCACCATGAACAATTATAATCTTATCATCAATCATTGATATTTCCTTGGATAATCTATTCAATATCCTTTTCCTCACAACATTGAGCCTATTTTTATCTGTTATCAAACTTCCTCCAAGTTTAAGCAGTAACATGGATATGGATTGTTTTGAAGATAAAAAGAGTTTTCCTTAAGAAAGTAGAGAATTCAAAACCTTTAAAATGCAATCTCTCTTTCCTATTCTTGTTTTATGTGCGGTATTATTGGAATGATTGGAAACAAGCCAGTATCTCGCCTTATATATCACGGGCTTTTTTCTGTACAACATCGAGGTCAATCATCAGCTGGAAAACTAACTTATGATGGCAACATACACATGTACAAAGACTATGGTCTTGTGAGAGATGTTTTCAATGAAGAGAGAAAGATAGATACTCCAGGAAATGTTGGGATAGGACATACAAGATATTCAACAGCAGGAATGGACGATATAGAATCGTTAAAGAGAAATGCACAGCCAGAGTATGTTATAAACCCATTTCTTGCTGCCGTACATAATGGAAATATCTATAACGGTTCTGAAGTGAGAAAATTAACAAAAAGAATACCAAGAACCGAATGCGATATACAATGGCTTCTTCTTCCAATGGCAGATCAGCTATATGGTAAGAAGATAGATGCGGATGCAGTATTTGAGGCTGCAAAGAATGTTATGAAGATAGTTAAAGGTAGTTACTCTGCTATCTTTGTTACAGATTCTGGAGAGAATCCTCTTCTCTTTGCTGTTACTGACCCCCATAAGATAAGACCTTTGGTTCTTGGGAGGAGGGATGGCATATACTGCTTAGCATCCGAGACAAGGGTATTCAAAAAAATCAGATTTGAATATGTTAAAGACATTCCTGGAGGAAGTGTGGTAGTCATAGATCAAAAAGGCAACGTTTTTGAGAAACGTATAGTCAAAAAAGAGGAAAGACCTTGTATGTTTGAGTTTGTTTATTTTGCAAAACCAGACTCAAGAATAAATGGTAAATCAGTTCACAATGTGAGAGTTGAGATAGGGAGAAGACTTGCAAGAGAAAGTCCAGTTGATGCAGACATTGTTGTACCAGTGCCCGAGTCAGGTAGAAGGTATGCTCTCGGTTTTTCACGAGAATCTGGTATACCCATCGATGAGGGAATTCTCAAAGACAAGGCAGAACGTTCCTTTATACAGCAAACCCAGGAGAAGAGAGATAAGATAGTAGAGGAGGGCATATCTTTCATAAGGTCGGTTCTTGATGGAAAGAGAGTTGTGCTCGTTGATGATTCGATAGTAAGAGGAACGAACATACGGAGATTGGTTAAAGGTATGAAAGATGCTGGTGCAAAGGAAGTTCATGTAAGGATAGGATGTCCACCACTTATAGCACCATGTTATCTTGGTATAGACATGAGGAGTAAGAAGGAGTTTATAGCAAGAAGAAAGGATGGAAGCATAAAGACCTGGGATGAAATAGCTAAAGAGATAGGCGCAGATTCCCTAGCCTACATAAGTCATAAATCACTTAAAGAGGCCATAGGACTTAATCCTTGTATGGGCTGCATAGACTTCCCAGATGGCTATCCAAAGGAAATGAGAGAAGATGTAGAGCAAATGTTTTTGAAAGATATGGAAAACAAAAGAGCATACGAATAATGATAGAAATAAAATCAGGTACACTTGAAGAGAGAATAGTAAGAGAACTGCAAAGAACCTATCCAATAACAGTTTCTGTTCTTGCTGAGAGATTAGGTATCTCAAGAAAAATGCTTTTGATAGAGTTGAAGAAGATGCAGAGTAGAGAAATAATAATATTGGAACCACTTCCAGATAAAATATACATCAGATTGTTGAGAAACGATTTCTACTTTGTCGGAAAGGGAATGCAGAGAAGATTGCTAAAGAGAAAACTGTCAAAGAAACAGAAAAAAGAAGATAATGGGGTTATGTATGTCTAGCTACCCTCCAAAGAAAACCTCAGCAATCTTGTACAATTCCATATCCACAGTTTTAAGCTTTGCCACTGCTTCCTCTAGTTTTATTGGAACTATCTTATCGCCATGGAGTGCTGTCATCTTTCCGAATTCTCCGTTCTTTATCAGCTCAATGGCAGCAATACCGCATCTGGTTGCTAGAACTCTATCGTAGGCTGTTGGAGTACCTCCACGTTGTACATGTCCCAAAACCGTAACTCTCGTCTCTAATCCAAGGCGTTTCTCAAGCTCCTTTGCCAATCTATTGCCAATTCCACCAAGTCTCACGTGTCCAAATTCATCTTTCTCTGTATCTTGTATGGAAAGCATCTTTGTATCTTTAGGCATTGCTCCCTCAGCAACAACTATTATACTGAAGGTCTTTCCCTTTTTCCTGCGTTGCTCGAGATAGTTCACTACCTCTTCTATATCAAATGGTTTTTCAGGAATGAGAATAGCATCTGCTCCACCGGCAATACCTGCTATTGTAGCAATCCATCCAGCATGTCTGCCCATCACTTCTAGTACCATTACTCTGTGATGTGATTCTGCAGTGGTATGTAGTCGATCTATTGCATCGGTGACTATCGAGATAGCGGTGTCAAAACCTATGGTATAGTCTGTACCTGAGAGATCATTATCAATAGTCTTTGGTATGCCTACGACAGGTACACCTTCTTCGTTGTATAATTTAGATGCAACGCCCAATGTATCTTCCCCACCAATCGCAACAATCGCATCTATACCAAATTTTTTGATATTGTCCAACAGTTTCTGTAGATCTTCCTTGTCTTTGAATGGGTTTGTTCGAGAGGTGCCAAGTATAGTACCACCTTTTGGAAGTATTCCGGATACAGAGTAGCCAGTCAACGGCTCAATATCCCCCTCTATCAATCCTTTCCAACCGTTTTTTATACCATATACAACCCAGTCGTATTGCAGAGCTTTTTTGACTACGGCACGTATAGCAGCATTCAAACCTGGGCAGTCTCCACCACCAGTTAAAACAGCAATCTTCTTTATCATCTTCCTCTCCATTCTGAGATGGAGTTTCTGATATATAAGCTATGTCGATATGTTAATTTAAAAAGCTGCAACATCTTCTATTTCTGGTATACGTTCCTTATAAACTTGTTTTAAGTTTAATTAGAGAAACTTTAAATCATATAAAACGCATCTTGGAGTGGAGGTGATATGAATGGCATACACTCACGATGGTTGGACATTATATAAAAGAGATGTCAAATTGAGAAGTGGAAAGACACAAACCATCTATTTCTTCAGCAAAAAGACTCCAAAGAGTGGCACTCCTTGTGATTTACCAAGCGGATATAAGGTTGGAGTCAACAAGAGAACAGGTCTTCCATATCTTAAGAAAAAGAAATTTGGTTTCTAAAACTCTTTTTTTTATTTTTTATTATAAAAAAGAGGGGAGAGATGGGATAAATCTAATTTTTGATGTTACTCGCTAGATCTCTTGCACGATTGCCGACTACAAAGAGTTTAGCAATAAACTCAATCTCCTGAGCTTCTGCCTTACTTGTTACGGTTCCAACGATTAACATCAAGTAATACTTTGTTCATTTGCTTATAAACGGATTGTTGTACAAAAGTTATCCAAAAGTTTTAATTGCCCTAGTGTATTCGCCTACCCATTACTT
>CAYUOG010000060.1:0-4943 GCA_964446335.1 uncultured Thermoplasmatales archaeon | reverse complement strand
CATTCAGATGAACCATCGCATTGATCTGAGAGGAGTTAAACTCTCTCTCAGTTCTGATATTTGGACCAAAAAACTGGCTTATGAAGAAAATAGGTAACATATCTTTTCTTTCATAGGCAGTGCAGTTTTCATTGAGAAGGGTGTAGGTATGAACATCAGGATCATAGATTATGGTAACTGCACCATCTTCGATTGTACAGTTTTCGTGTATCTCTATATTGCTGTAGTCGCTCAACGGGTCAAAGAGGATTCCTTTATCGATGTGTACTATAATGATAGCGCCTCCATAGAATGGGAAAACCATTAGAATCAAAACGAGTATCGAAATACCTGTCTGTTTCATATAAATCCTCTTAAATTTTTATTTTATAATATAAAATATTATTTAATAAGCGTTTCGGGATGTATAGGTTAAATCCAAATCTATTTATCTGTGATAGTCAATACTGACTACGGATAGCATGGTGGTGCTTTGGATTGTATTGGGAATCATTATTGGGGTAATAATGGCAATAATGGCTGTGGAGCTGGGGAGAAAAAAACCAGAAAAACCAGAGCCTACAACCAGATACATACAGAAGTGGTCAATAGATACAATATCCCATCCAAGAATAGTCGCTGAGTATATGCTTGATGCGACTCTTCCCAAGAACGCAAAAATAGTTGTTAAACAGTGCAAAAACAAGGACATTTTGAAAGGTTTGAATGTGAAATACAATCCAAATGTCAAAGGTTCCTTTATACTTGGTGATGATAGGGCACTAATTCTTGCTGGACCGTTTAGAGATGATGAGGTTGCAATTGTTACCGTTGAGAAACATGTTCTCATACGATTGAATGAAATTTTCAATGAATACTGGGAAAAGGGTGTAGTTCCAAAAGATATCTGATGGTTATGAGTATTCTTATAAAAAATGCTCTCATAGTTACACAAGATTCTGAGCGTAGACGTTTTGAGGGAAGTATATACATCGAGGATGGAATAATAAAAGAGGTAACAAAAGAACCCCTACTTTTAGAAGCAGAATACAAAATAGATGGAAGAAAGAAGGTTGTTCTCCCAGGATTGATAAATACACATACACATATTCCTATGACGCTTCTAAGAGGATATGGCGACGATATGGTTTTAGAGGATTGGCTAAAAAACAAGATATGGCCTGTTGAAGCAAAGCTCGATAGAGATTCTATCTCTGCAGGAACTGATTTGGGTTTACTGGAGATGATATACTCAGGAACTACGACATATGCAGATATGTATTTCTTTGAGGATATTATTGCAGAAAGGACAATAAAAGCAGGTATGAGAGGATTCTTAGGCTTTTCCTTGATAGATTTTGGAACACCAGAATATAAAGCAGAGGAGCTCTTTCCAGAGTGTGAAAAGTTCATAAAACGCTGGAAGAACAAAAATGAGTTGATAACTCCAGTTATAGCACCTCATTCTTCTTATACGTGCTCTTTAGAGACATTGAAAAAGTGTGCAGAGATCTCAGATAGATATGATATTTTGATACATACTCACTGCTCAGAAACACAGCGCGAGGTTTCTGACGTGCAGAGAAGATATGGTATTAGACCTTTAGAGCAATTCAAGAAAGCAGGATTACTCAGCCAAAAAACAATATTTGCTCACTGTGGCTGGATTACAAAGGGAGAGGTTAGAGAGATAGCTAGAGCAAGAGCAAGCGTTTCTCATAATCCAGTAAGCAATATGAAACTCGCAACTGGAGGTTTTACTCCTATTCCAGAGTTAGTAAACGCAAATGCAACAGTTGCTTTGGGAACAGATGGTGCAGCAAGTAACAATTCCTTAGATATGTTTGAGACAATGAAGTTTGCCGCTTTAATCCATAAACATCATCGATGGGATCCATGTGTTACTCCTGCCCAGCAGATATTAGATTTTGCTACGATAGGTGGTGCAAGAGCACTTCATATAGAAAATAGCATAGGTTCCATAGAGGAAGGAAAATTGGCAGACCTAATTGTTATAGATTTTAATAAACCGCATTTAACGCCCTGTTACGATGTAGTATCACACATTGTATATGTAGCAAAATCATCTGATGTATATGCAACCATAGTCAATGGCAAACCTCTTATGCTTGATAGAAAGATTTTAACAATGGACACTGAAAAGGTTTTAAGTACAGCTCAGATGCAGGGATTAAGACTGACTGGAGAATAGGCATGCTGAATCTTATAGGTGTAATCGTAGCCTTTATAGTGGTAATACTTCTCATCAGAAAGAAATGGAATTTTGGCGCAACTCTGTTGCTCGGTTCTCTCATCGTAGGCATATTTTCTTTACAGGAGATACAGCCAGTAGATATAGCAAAGGCATTTCTGCGTGCAAATATTTACTCAATGGATGAAGGAAAGCTATCCACTACTACTCTGGAACTTGCACTTATTATGTTATTTATAAACATCCTTGCTGTGATGATGCAAGAAACCGGGGCAATGACAAAACTCATAGACAGCCTTAGAAGAGTGTTCTCTAAAGGTTCGATATTGGCAGTTATACCTGCTGTTTTTGGTTTACTTCCTGTTCCAGGTGGGGCTTTATTTTCAGCTCCCATGGTTGATAAAGAGGGAGACAAACTTGGCGTTAGTAAGGAAAACAAGACAATACTGAATGTATGGTTCAGACACATCTGGTTCTTTGTTTATCCATTCTCCTCTGCTATGATATTGATATGCAGTCAGGATTTTTCCAATATCAATATCTATGATCTCGTTGCTATACAAATCCCCGGGTTTTTGTTTATGGCAATCATTGGTGTCCTCATTTTGAAGAGAAGCATACCTGAAAAGGTAATGAAGGAAAATAACATTAAGGAAAACTTCGAGAGGAGAGGACTTCTCTATCTAATTCCTATAATACTACCTATCATGCTTTCAATGTTAATATCTACATTTTCTCGCTTTCCATCAACCACATCTATACTGATCTCTCTACCTTTTGGCATACTTGCCTTACTTGGTTTACTTGTTATAGATGGATTAGCAGATAGAAATTATTCAAAAATTCTGAAGAAGGGATTATCCTGGAAACTTCCTCTTGCAATTGTTGGAATTATGACGTTTAGAGAGATGATAAAGACATCTGGAACCGTTGAGATTATCTCGGGCATTACAAGCACATCATATCTACCTGCCATAATCATCATAGTACTTGTACCGTTTATATTTGGAGTGATAACAGGATACAATCTCGGAGCCGTTGCCCTTTCATATCCAATAATAGAACCATTGTTTCCACTTGTAGGAACGAACATTGTTGCAATAACAAGCTTGATCTTTACCAGCTCATTGGTTGGATATATCATTTCTCCGGTTCATCTATGTGTAGTTGTATCCTGCGAATACTTTAAGACAGATTTAAGCAAGGTATACAAAAGGTTTGTTCCAGCAGCTCTATCGTTAGTTATAATAAATACTATATTTATGATACCAATGCTGGGGTAAATTCATGAGAATAGGTAGCTATAGTTTTGATGTTTCCCAGATAATAGAGGAAATAATCAGAAAACACTACGGAAGGATTCTGTTACAGTTACCGGATGGAATCAAGATGCATGCATTCAGGATTGTTAATGAGATAGAAGAAAAGACAAACGCGAAAGTTTTGGTAAGTAATGATCCATGCTATGGCGCCTGCGATGTGCCTTTACAGGCTGCGATACAAGTAAATGCTGATATGATATTACAACTCGGTCATCTGCCAATCCCAAATCTTAGATTATCCATACCAACTCTGTTTGTAAATGTCAATGCTATTGCTCGCGAGGAAGAGGCTGTTAAACGTGCAATAAAAAAACTGGAGGGAAGAAGGATAGGATTACTCACAACGGCACAGCATATAGAAAAATTACCAGATATGGAAAAAACACTCAAGCAAAATGGCTTTATTCCAGTTGTTGGCAAGGGCGATAAAAGAATTGCAAGAGAGGGTCAGGTTTTAGGATGTGACGTAAGCACTGCAAGATCGATAGAAGATAAGGTAAATTCCTTTCTCTTTGTTGGTAGTGGAAGATTTCATGCTTTAGCTGTATCTCTATCAACAAATAAACCTGTTATTGTAACAAATCCATTCACTCTTGAAATTCTGAAAGATGAAATAGAAACAGAAAAAAACAAGTTAATAAGGAGACGTTATGGTTATATCACGATAGCTCAAAATGCACAGGTTTTTGGCATAATTGTAAGCACAAAACCAGGTCAGATGAGATTAGCATTAGCTCAAAAGATTGAAGAGAAACTTAGAAGAGAGGGCAGAAAGGTTTACCGACTGGTTGCTGACGCTATAGAACCAAATATACCAAATAATTTTTCCGACATAGAGTGTCTCGTATCTACAGCCTGTCCAAGGGTGGCAATAGATGAAGCATCGAGATTTTCAATACCAGTACTGACACCTATTGAGATTGAGATCCTTCTAGGAGAGAGAGGAATAGAGAATTATCAGCTTGATACCATAGCTTGATAAATTATTTTAGATAAGATACAACCTGATTCAGCATATTAAGTAACTCCTCTCCTTTTACTGTGATTCTGAATATCTTATATGTATGCTCATTGTTATCCCTCTCCTCCCTAACAAAATCTCTTTCTGTCAAAAAGGATAGATAATTTTTAAGTTGGGAATAGCTCAAGTTAACTTGATAAAGAATCTCTGTTTTCTTTACACCTCTACTTGCAAGATTTAATATGTCTATAAGGATTTCCAACTCACCCCTGCGATTGTTTATCAAAAATATCCCCCTTTCAAGTATTATAATATTTATCAATTTATTTAATTTTCCAAAAATTTTTAACATGACATACACGCGGGGAGGGAGATTTGAACTCCCGAGGTGCAAAGCACCAATGGATTAGCAATCCATCGCCGTACCGGACTGGGCCATCCCCGCAGAGCCAGTGGTGCATGAATAGAG
>CAYUOG010000059.1:0-4950 GCA_964446335.1 uncultured Thermoplasmatales archaeon | reverse complement strand
TGACGTCGCCTTCACACGGCGGAGGTCGCCGGTTCGAATCCGGCTAAGCCCATACTATTCATAATAGATTGTTTCAAACAATAAACAACAAAATATCTTTTTAAACTCTGCAACGTTCTAAAAAATGTGTCAATTAATGAAGAAGAATTTATTAGAGATCTCATCAAAGGAATTAGGATTTTTGAAGATGTTGAGATAAGTAGAGGTTTTGATTTTACTCCGTTTGTTTCAAAAATTAACGATGTGTTACAAAAATCCACTGAGGATAAGGTACTTATGATAGATGGTGGGAAATTTGTCGATATAAAAGCAGAGGGAATTTACTTAAGAAAAATGAATACGCTGTGGGAACCTGAAAGAAGTTTGTTATTTGTCGGCTCGAATTTGAGAAAAGCAGATCTTAAAGGTGCAAATCTAAAGAATGCAGATTTCACCAATGCAGATCTATCAAATGCCTGCCTTGAAAAGGCAGATCTTAAAAATGCTGTGTTGCATCATGCAGATCTGTCGGTGGCAAAGATTGCGAACGCTGATTTATCTGGTGCAGACCTCTCCGCTGCAAATCTTGAAGGTGCAAATCTCATTGATGCGAATCTCTCTGACACTTGCCTGGCAAATGCAAATATTCACAAAGCAGATCTTACAGGGGTTGAATTCTTTAACAGCGATCTAAGAAATGCTGATCTAAGCGGTACTGTATTAACTTGTTCATGTGGCAGTGCCGATTTTACTGATGTTAACCTAGAAAAAGCTCTGTTGAAGGAGGTTGAATTCACCCATTCTCTGTTTATTCGTGCTTGGCTAAAGAAGGCAGTTGTTGAAGATTCTTCTCTTTATAAGATAGATTTTTCTGACTGCATGGCTAAAGAAGCGGTGTTTAGACACGTTTATGCTGAACATCTGGATTTCTGTAATGCTGACTTAAAGGGGGTTGATTTTACTGGAAGTGAATTTCACCGTGTTGATTTTACAGGTGCGGATCTGAGGAATGCCAATCTGGATCAGGTAACCTTGGACGGGGTCTATTTCTATAGAACGGATTTGAGAGGTGTCAAAAATCTTGAATCTGTTAAAGGTTTTGAACGTGCTATACTTGTTGAGGTATTTGTTACATCAGAACAGGCAGAGGTTTTCAGAAAAAGATTGAAAAACTCTCAACAAAATGAGTTTATTGTAAAGGAGGTGAAATAATGATTGTTGCACAGATTTCTATTGCCCCTGTTGGCGAAGGTCTTGAACTGCACAGGTATGTTAAATCTGCAATTGAGGAGATTAAAAAGAGTGGTATTAAATATGAAATCAACGCCATGGCTACGGTTGTAGAAGTTTCTGATCTTGATACGCTATTTAAAGTTATCAAAAGTGCACATAATGCCGTTCTCAAGCAAGGTGCAAAGAGAGTCATTACGGAAATAAAAATTGATGACAGAAAAGACAAAGATGCAACTATCGAATCGAAAGTCTCTGCGGTAAAATAATCTTTCAAAACAGTTATATTCCACAACTTCATTCCCAGCACGGGAAGGAATTATTATGGTTTCGTCATCTCTGATTGAGATATGTTTTCATGGTAGAGGAGGACAGGGCGCTGTCACCGCTGCTAATATCCTTGCCGCAGCAGCTCTGAAAGATGGAAACAAAGGTGTGCAGGCATTTCCTTTTTTTGGTGCTGAAAGAAGGGGTGCGCCCGTAAGAGCCTTTGCAAGGATATCTGAAGAGGAAATACATCTGAGGAGTGAAATCTACAATCCAGATGTGGTGATAGTTCTTGATGAGAGCATTATGGGAATCGTCGATGTGATTGGAGGACTCAAAGAAAACGGTATTGTGATTATAAACACAAGAAAATCCCCAACCCAATTCTCCTTTTCTAAGAAGTTTATAATTGCTACCGTTGATGCTACTGATATTGCAATTAAACATAATCTTTTGGTTGGCGGCATTCCTGTTATTAACACACCTATACTTGGCGCCGTACCGAGAGTTTTGGAAAAGATCACACTTGAGTCGATACAGAAAGCTATAAGAGAGAGGTGGAAGGGGGAGCTTGCTGAGAATAATGTAAAGGCAGCCAAAGAAGCTTATGAAAGAACAGAGGTGAATAGATGAAGAAATATGATGTTGTAACAACCATCTCTTACCCAAAGAAAGGTGCCATGGGAAAAACTGGTAGCTGGAGAGTATTTAGGCCCATTCTTGACAAAACTAAATGTGTCAAATGTTTGAGATGCTGGATATTCTGCCCAGAGGGCGTAATTATTAGAAAGGCAGATGGTTCTGTTGAGATTGATTATGAATATTGCAAGGGCTGTGGAGTGTGTGCAAATGTCTGCCCTGTTAAGGCAATTACAATGAAAAGGGAGGAGAAAAAATGAAGACTGTACTCGATACTGGTAACTATATATCGGCACTCGCTGCAAAGATGGCAAAACCAGATGTCGTTGCTGCCTATCCTATCACCCCCCAAACAACCATTGTTGAGGGTATTGCCAACTATGTAGAAAAAGGGGAGTTTAGTGGAGATTATATCTGTGTAGAAAGTGAACATTCTGCAATGAGTGCTTGTATTGGGGCATCTGCAGCAGGTGCAAGAGCATTTACTGCAACATCAGCCCATGGGTTGCTATTAATGCATGAAATGTTACATTGGGCAGCATTAGCGAGACTGCCCATTGTAATGGTAAATGTGAACAGAGCTATAGGACCTGGATGGAGTATATGGGCAGATGAAAACGATTCTATTGCTCAAAGGGATACTGGCTGGTTGCAGTTTTACTGCTCCAGTAATCAAGAGATTTTTGACACAATAATACAATCTTTTAAACTCGCGGAACACAAAGATGTGCAGCTTCCTGTTATGGTGTGCTACGATGGTTTTATCCTTTCCCATACATCCCTACCTGTAAAGGTACCTGAACAGGAAGAGATAGATGATTTTTTGCCCAAAAGAGTGTCTCAATGGAAACTTGATGTAGACAATCCTGTTACACATGGAAATATCATCATGCCAAAGGATTACCCCATAGTAAGAAAAGCTATGCAGGATGCGCAAGAGAAAGCTCTGGAGATTATACCAAAAATAACCAATGATTGGAAAAAACGCTTTGGTACGTACCACGGAGACTTATTTGAATACTATCGCTGTGATGATGCAGAATACATAATTATTGCTGTTGGTGCAATAGGTGCTGAAAGCAAGGTCGCCGTCAATGAGCTGCGTGCCAAGGGAAAAAAAGTTGGACTGGCTCGTTTGAGAGTCTTTCGTCCGTTCCCAAAGGAAGAAGTTATAAAGCTTGCCAAGAAGGCAAATCTTATTGTCATTGATAGAAATATATCGGTTGGTATGGAGGGTGCATTTTTCAGTGAGATTAAGGCAGCACTTTATGGAAATGCCGATACAAAGGTATATGGTTTTATCGCTGGGTTGGGAGGGAAAGATGTTACGTACAAAGACATAGAGAAAATGTGTGAGAAAGTTATTGATGGGAAATATAAGGAATATGAATGGTATGATCTGGAGGGAAAGTAGATGGCTATTAGGGATATTCCTCTTGAAGAATATATACTTCCCGGAAATGCTGCCTGCCCAGGCTGTCCATCAACGCTTGGTTTGAGGATCACCCTAAAGGCTCTTGGAAAAAAAACTATACTTATTATACCTGCTTGTTGTACTGCAGTTATAGAAAG
Organism: uncultured Thermoplasmatales archaeon; assembly: GCA_964446335.1. Classification (GTDB taxonomy): domain Archaea; phylum Thermoplasmatota; class E2; order DHVEG-1; family B18-G2; genus CAYUOG01. The sequence continues at coordinate 1,263 of CAYUOG010000059.1, read as the reverse complement.
TTTGTATCCACATACTTCCTTTAATGTACCTGTGCTCAACATTGCCTTTGAGGCTGCAGCTGCCGCAGCAAGCGGTGTAGTGTCTGCATTGAGAAAACAGGGAAAGAATGACATCAATGTCGTTGTATGGGCGGGAGATGGTGGGACCTATGATATCGGATTGCAGGCAATGTCTGGTGCTTTTGAAAGAAATACGGATTTCATCTATATATGCTATAACAACCAGATATATTCTAATACAGGCATACAGAGAAGTGGTGCAACACCCTATGGTGCATGGACTACCACTACCGTTGGGGGAAAAGAGGAATTTAGCAAGGATTTGGGAGCGATAGTAAGAGCGCATCACATCCCTTATGTAGCAACTGCGAGCGTCAGTCACCCTGAAGATCTGTATAGAAAAGTGAAGAAGGCAATGGGGATAAGGGGACCAAAGTATATCGAGATCCTTGCTCCTTGTCCACCTGGATGGAGATTTAGTATGGACAAGACTATTGAGATGGGAAAACTTGCTGTTGAAACGGGCATATGGCCACTATATGAATATGAAAATGAGAAGATGACTTTTAACAGCACGAGCAGGCTTATCTTTGAAGGTAAATTCAAAAGAAAACCTATTGAGGAGTGGCTTAAACCCCAAGGAAGGTTCAATCCTCTTTTCAAACCAAAAAGAGATGAAGAAAGAATAAAAAGATTACAAGAATATGTAGACAAAATTTGGGAGAGGTTTGAGGTATATCGCCCAGCGAAGTCGTCTGCAGGACAACCCGGATAAATGCATAAATAAATGAGCGGAGATGTTTAAAACATTCTATCAAAACTTCAAATTATCGTATAACACATTCCTTAACATATTTCTCTGCCTCAGACCGTATAGCCTCTAACTCCGCATCAGAGAAGGTTTTTGCTCTTTTAGCAAGAGAGGGGTCTAGAATCTTCGAATGAATGAATTTCTGTAATACGTAAAGTTTCGAGCCTTTGATTGTTTTAGCTATATCAATTATGTCCTCCTTTGTAAGAATGCTTTTAGTCACGGTTGTTCTGAATTCGTAGTCTATATGAGAATTCATAATTAGGGATATGGCTTCCTTTATTTTTTGTTTGTCAACCTTTGCTCTCACAACTTTTTCATATTTTTCCAAGGGTGCTTTAACATCCATTGCTATGTAATCCACTAGTTTGTTTTTTATAATCTTTTCAACTACTTCTGGATTAGTTCCATTAGTATCCAACTTTATTAAAAAACCCATAGCTTTAATCTTC